>CAZXCX010000024.1:0-9150 GCA_964639375.1 uncultured Candidatus Bathyarchaeia archaeon | reverse complement strand
CAGCTGGCGAAGTGGGCGGAAACCGTCAAAACCGAAGCCACACGCCTCGTGCCCGTGAGGACTGGCTACTTGCGAAGCACCATTTACGCGCGAATCCAAGAGTGGAACACGGAAGTAGGCGCCGAAGCTGCTTACGCGGCTAACGTTGAATTCGGCAGTCGCTACGCCATGGCAAAGCCCTTCCTAAACCCTGCGGTCCAAGCGCATCTGCCAGAACTTGAGCGCGTGCTGGTTGAAGCGTTGAATTTGGCTAAGGTGGAGGCGGGATTGTGAGCTTCAGAGAAATAGCCGTCACCATAAGAGCTGTTAACCGTGCAAGCGCCGAGTTTAACAGGGTTCAAACCGACGCGGAGGCACTTGCTGCTCGAGTTAAAAGTTTGGGCGCTGCCATAGCGGGCATAGGCGCCACGGGCACGGCAATCGGGTATATCGCTAACCAGTTTGGCTTGCTGAACGATGCGCAAGCGCGGACTTTCACCTCCGCCATGATGGTAGTTTCAGTCATGGGCATGTTCATGCGAACAAGCGCCGGCGTTGCCATAGCTCAGAAGGTTTATGCTGCCGCGACGGCGTTCGCCACCATGGTGCAAAACAGCTTAAACATCAGTTTCGCCACGTTTTTGGCTTTAACCGGCGTGGGCATCGCGGTTATCGTTGCGGCTGCGGCGGCTATGTGGAGCTTCGCTAACAGCATGAACTCGGCAACCGCGAGCGTTCAGAGCTTTAACGAGGCAACCTCGGAGATGCCCACGCGCAGTCGCAGCATTCAGCGGGCTGGCGAGGCTGAATTGTATAGACGCGGAGTGGAGTAGCGGTGAGCGTGAACGCTCCTGTAGTGGCAATCGTGTTTGGTAGTGTAACTCCGCCTCAGGGCGACGTGGTTGAGCTTAGGGTGCATTTAGGTTGCACGCGGGAAGTAAGCAGTTTCGAGGCGTTGCTGCAGAACTGGGGCGGCAAATATAGTCCCAACGGCGCAACGCCGATAAGCGTGGGCTTGGACGGCAGCATAAGCTTGGGTCGAGGTGCGAGCTGTCCGCTGTTGATGACGTGCAGGGTGGAAGGCGTCAAGTACGAGTCTACGCCTGTGGAGAGTTACGTGCGCGTGAGCGGGCGGTGCTGGGGCGAACGCTTGTTCCGCAGAGTCGTAACGAAGACTTACGAGAACAAGAAAGGCGAAGAAATCGTTAAGGACCTGCTTGATTACTATGTGGGTTTAAGCCACGTTCGCAACAGCACCGAGCTTGTCGAAGCTACGGATACTACGTACACGCGGTTGGAGTACGAAAACACGCCCGTTATCGATGTTCTGCGTTACATAGCGGAAAGCGTTGACAAAGCAGGCGTAATCGGCTTTGATTTTCGCGTAGCGCCCGACGCCAAGTTCGAATTCTTTCCACAAAACAGCAAAGCCAGCGCCGTTAGCCTAAGCGAGAAAATTGAACAAAGCGAGTACGGCAGGGACATCCACCGCGTGCGCAACCGCATGGCTGTTTACGGTGTGGCGGACAAGAGCGTGCCCCTAAACAAGGACGCCTGGACCGAAAGCTTAACGCCAGCAGACGGCGTTTGGACCGCCACTTCTGGAACCGTCAGCTTTGACAGTGCTGCTAAGGTGAAAGGCTCGGGAAGCATTAAAACGTACGCTCAGAACCTCAGCTACGGCGGCTGCTTGTTCACGCTTAACGCGGGCAAGGAGGTGGACGCGGAGCTTTATCCAGTTTTGAACTTGTGGCTTAGCAGAGAGGGCGGTTTTAATGGTAATGTGACGTTGTCGCTTTTCGACGCGGCAGACCGCGTTGCTGGGCACGAGTTTACAGTTGGCCACGAGAAGTGGTTTCAGACGCAAATGCGTGTAGGCGCTGCTAACGCTGACTTGTGGCAGGTGGAAAGCGGATTCGACTGGACGCAAGTGAAGAAAGTGCGCGTGGTGTGCTGGTTTGACAGCGTGGGCACTGGCAGTTTTTGGGTGGACGGCTTGTTCTTTGGCGGTCGTCGTTACAGCGCGTTGCAGGAAGACGCAGGTAGCCAAGGCAGTTATGGGCTTAGGGAGCTTGTGGAAGTGGATGAAGAGCTCTGGAGTGATGATGAGTGCGCGTCGCGAGCCAAAGCGTTACTGGCGAATTTGAAGAACCCCGCCGAGCAGCTTACGCTTAGAAGCACGGTTGCGGATTACGGCAACGCGCCATTGTTGCCAGGCGACAAGGTGCACGTTGCGTTGCCTAACGAGGGTGTTGACGGAGATTTCCGCATCTTAAGCGTTGAGTATAACGTTGACGCCAAAACACAGACGTTGGAAACCCTTCTGGAACTGGGAAGAGAGCAGCCTTTGCTTGCGGACTACATGTTTAGCCTGAAGAGCAAAACGGATAGCCTTAGTCGGTATAAGCTTGCGAGGGTCTAGTTAAACGTGGACAAAAACAGAAGGACGGTTATTGAGATTCGTGCTGATTTACATCAACAGATTAGAAAACTGGCTATACTGAATGACTTGAAAATCTACGTGCTTGCGAACGCCATAATCGAGGATGTGTTGAGCGATCAAGAAAAAATAACGGCGTTAATTAAACGGTTAAAACTGTAGGCAAAAATGGCACCTTTTTGGCGTAGTCAAGTTTAAAATCTCACATAGCTCCTATTATTTTGGTAGGAGGAACATTCATTGGTGTGTTTCCTTTCCGGTCTAAGTATTGCTGTTGGAAGTTTTCTTATCGTATTTGGGGTTTTCACTCGGAAGTTTAACCCAGATAGCTGGAGTCGAAACCCGATAAGTTGGCTTGAACAAACAGACTGGTCATCTTACATATACACAGCAGCATTTCTCATATGCGTTGGGATAATCTTGGACTGGATTAGATTTTAAGCCGCGCAACTAACAGAACAAGACTATGATGCCAAAACCAGTTCCTCTTGGCTAAGCCATTCTGCAATGTGTGCGGATTAAAATTTTAATCCAACCCAAACCCAAAATTTTGATTAAGAAAAGTCAAATGCAGTTTTTGGAAGACGAATTTGAATGTTTTTCAGATTAGTATTACGATTATAGTTGAATTCAGTGTAATCGGGGAAACCATTTAGGCACTCGTTTTTGATAAGCAATGTATTCTTCGCCCAACATCTGAATAAGACTTTTTTCTTCATATGTTGCCATTCTATCATACACGATGAAAAACACCATCCAGATTCCAACCGAAAGAAGTGAAACACTGAAGAATAGAAATGAGAGGCAACAGACTAGAATTCCAAGGTACATGGGATGTCTAACTAAAGCATAAACACCTGAATCAATAAGCCCCCGTTGGCTATGATCTTCATCGAAAACTGCCTTGTGCGATTTTGTTACGAGATATAAGCCCAAACCCAAGAATACAACAGCTGGTATGAAAAGCACTGGAACAGAAACTGCTCCAAAAAGGACAGTTGAGTATCCAAAGATGAAGAAGCATAAAGAATCAATCCCCCAGATGACAAAAAACAAGACTAATATAACAAGCTGAATTCGATCGCAAAGCGGATGTTCAGAACCCAATCCGTGCCTCTTTCTTGAAATCTCAACCATAAGCACTAATTATCTTATGTAACTGATATTTAATTTTATAAAAAAGTGGAAATTAAATTTTAATCCCCAAACCCAAACTCACCTTCCTACTCTTACTTTCTCTTTCTTTCTCTCTTAGCTACTTACATATAACTCACACATATCACACACAACACACGCCCAGCGCGCGCTGAGATTTAAATTAGATTAAAGTGTTGCCTAAGGCAAATCAGCATTTTTAAGATAAAGATTCACAATTCGCAAATGCTTTATTAAAAAAGTAACAACGAGACAGCAGATTGAGGAAAAATGCAGAAATCCAAGCTCGAACTCTACGAAGAAGTCCTCTCAGCGTTAGTAGACAGAAGCCTCAGCGTTGACAACCTTGCATTCCTATGCAACACGGACTGCGCAACCACTACAAAGCTATTAGACTTTCTAGAGAAAAATCGACTCATCGAAAACAACCACAGCTACACAAAAGTACTCTATTCTCTGACAACAAGAGGCGAAGCAGTATACAAAACGCTCACCAAAACCAAACGCTTAAACAAACTGAAAAAATCAATAAAAACCATCAAAGAAACTAAACACGCGCTCCCAACCCTCGCAGAATAGAACGAAAGAGCCCAGCCAAACGCTTTCACTAAATCATCACAAAAGAGGAAGCTATTGCCATTCAGTGAGAGAAAGATTAAATTTTAATCCAACAATAATTGGGTTTCCGAGATAATAATCAACTTGCTATTTTACTGCCTTTTTCAGGGTTCTCCATCCAATCAGAAGCAGAATGCCAATGATTACCGAAACGATTAGAGTGATGCTTAGCAAATAGGAATTATATCCTATTATTTGAAAGACAAAGTAGAAAATGACCTGCAAAGCAACTGCTACGATGACTCCCCATGCAGCAAATTTGAGAATAGTAGCCACATTCAAGTCTCATTCTCACAATCATTCAGTTTCAAAGTTTGAATAAATAATTTGTGAACTCAAGCTACGCTTCAATGCGCGCGCAGAAAAGAAGTGGATTTTAGCACATAAAAAACACGTGAAGAAACGACCCTCTGAGGTTGTACAGAGTGCTGTTAAAGTGAGGAAGAAATCCCGGAAAGTGCGAAATTTCGGCTAAATTGGACTCTTGGGCAGCTTTTTCTATTTCCTCAGACGTTCTATTAGCGCGCGCGATGACTTCATTGAAAGAATGTGGGTCCTCTAATCTTAATGTGCCAAAAAAAGAGGGGGTCGCGGGAGACATCACCCTTTTCGCTTGAGAATAAACCTTTACCTTTCTTATGAGTGGCAGCGTTCGCCTGGTTAGTTTTACATTCCTAAAGGCAAATTAAATAAACTTGAAATTAGAGAGTGTTGGAATGGCGAATATTGTTGGTTTCGTTAACCGAACTGCAAGAAGTACCGCCAAAAAATCTCATCTTGTTGGTGGGTCCTCCAGGCTCGGGGAAGTCAACCTTCTGCCATCAAGTGGTGCTCAACGGCTTTATCATGGATAGGCCAGTCATATTTGTTACCACCGAGCACGGTCCTTCTGAGGTCATAGACCTTTTGCGAGAAAGAGGCATGGGTGAGCTTCCGCCTGGGATGCTGAGCTTTGTCGATGCCTTCGGTGAAACCGTGGGGGCGACAACCCCGGAGCGACCAGACACTGTAGGCGCCAACTGCGAAGACCTGACCAGCATCAGTTTGGCTATCGCAAAGCTGCAAGAAAGAATTGGTAGGCGCGACATTTTGCTTGTTTTTGATTCTTTGACGTCTCCATACCTCTTTAACGAGAAGGAAGTGTTCAGATTCATGAGGCATTGCCTAGCGAAGTTCGCTTCTGAAGGAAACTCTGTACTAGCCTTGATGGATGAAGGCTGCGGCAAGGAGGAAGACCTCGGTGCCATGATGAGCATTACCGACGGCATCCTTAGAATGGAGGTGAAAGAGCTTTCAAGAACCTTGAACGTGGTAAAGCATCCTAGGGTGGAGCCGTCTAGGATTGAGATTCCCATAGAACCGAGACAGCCTCAAGTCAGACCGCCGATAAATTGGGATCTGGTTGTGTTGAGACCATTTCTCCAATCATTCATGAAGGGTAAAGCAGTTCTGAGAAGGGATGTCGGGGATTTTGTTAACCTATTCTGGCCAAACCTTGCCCACTGGAGCTGCATGCTCTGGGACCCGAAGGGATTTCCGACTATGCTATATGAGATGAACAAGTATGAGAGTGCCTCTGCGAGAGAGCCAACATCAGCAGCACCGTGGAGCCTGAGACTTGGCATCAGGATGCTTCGTTCTTTGCAATCTCTGGGCTTATTCTTCCCGAAGAGCCTTAGCAAGGTTAAAGATATGAAAAAGGTGTTGAAGTGGAAGTCATCGCCTTTCCGGAGCGTTGACATGGAGCGAAGCGGCATCTTGGAATACCTTGAGGATATCTCCAAGACAGATGAACACTACTTTAGAGTGTACGAAAACTCCGACTGCACAGGATTCGAAAACATCGGTGTGCCAATAGCTTCGCATATTCCTCCCCTGATCGCGGGTTACTGCAAAGCGCTTGAAAAGGATGAGAGGGAATGGAATGCTATTGAGACTAAATGCGTGGGTTTGGGAGACCCCTACTGCGAGTTCAAACTTGTCCCGGGTGAAATTGAAGGGTTAAGGGCTTCATTGGAGAAGGACAGCTCACTGGTCGAAAGGATACATGAGCGGTTGATGGAACGGCTTATGGGGTTTCTGCTTGATGGCAAACCTCTTGTAGAGAGACCCAAATTGGGCAGTGATGTCCACCTCCACGTGGTTGTACATGGCATGGGAGAAGTCAACCTCGTCGGCGAGAGATACCGAAGGGCACAGATGATGGGAGCTGCCCGATCAGCAAAGAAGATCGGTGAGCGCTTGATGGAGGCAGGGTTAAGTGAGGACGAAGCATTGAAGCGTGTGCTCCATTTTTTGGAATACTGTAAGGTAGGTAAGGTCACATTAGGTGAGACAGTTAGAATTAGGGATAACTGCGAGTATCTACGAACCACGATCTTTAAACACGAGAAGCAGCCCTCCTGCTTCTTCACCACCGGCTTCCTTAATGGGCTCTTTTCTGCAGTCAAGAACCAGCATGTTAGGGAAGTGAGGTGCGTTGCTGCCGGTGACCCCTACTGCGAGTGGGAGTTCAGGTAGGTGATGTTGAAAGAGCGCGCGCTAAAGCCTCTTTATTATTTAAACTACTAAGTATATACTTAAGGTAATTTTAATCCAACCAAACTGATTATCAAGAAATTGGTGTTTTTGTTCGTAGGCGTGGTATGAAAGCTGGAACCGATTGCTGGTATTTTCGGAATTCTTCTCCGAACTTCTCCTCGTTTTCTTTGTCCTCTTCTTTAGCAAGCCGATAATACACGACGGCTAGGACAGGCCACAACAAAAGCGTGAAGATTGTGGGCCACTCAAAAAGCATGCCGAGAGTGAGTAACAGAAACCCTAGGTATTGTGGATGACGAATGTATGCATAGATGCCCGTTGTTACAAGCTGGTCCTGCTCCTCATGTCTAACCTTGTAAATTCTTCTCCAGCCAAAAACAATCAAAATCACCCCTATTACAATAATTGCTGTTGATGCGGGAAATATGAAATAGGTAAAAACAAGGTAGAACAAGTTTTCTCCTAATAATCCTATTAAAAGGAATTCCAGCTGAAAAATTTTACCGTATCCAAAGACTCCCATGAAAACGTACATCGTCAAGGGCAACCCATACATTTCCACATACAGCGCAACTATAAACGCTATGTAAACGCTTCCGGGAAGCCGCGCCAACTTCTTTTTAAATTGGATGAAAAAGATGAAGATGGAAAAGAAGATTATGTTCACGATTATGAAGACCCAATTAACCCAACTAAACCCCGGCTCGCTGAGCAAAACGCCCCTTCCACTGAGAAAAACATAGCAAACTGATAGCGCTACTCCTAACACGATAGCCGCTATTAGGCTTGTGAGCTTACCCATCTTAGTTTCAATGATAAATAACTGTTTTTCAATAATATATAGCTATTCAAATACGATTAAGGGTTTGAGAGGATTCTTGGGATAGTTACGCTTAAAAGCCAACTATCGCAAACTACTTTGTAATACAAAGCTTTATATATTACAAAACAGTTTGTATATTCTGGTTGAAAAATCATGACAAAACAGAACACCCTCAGAGAAATTGAGAAAAAAGCATACATGTCTTACCATCAAGACGGGCTGCTGGACATATTCGTCGGACTCTACGCGATAGCCTTCGGTCTAGGCATGATCGCAGACAAGATTCTGGAATTCGGCTTTGGAGCAATAATGCCCGCCATTTTAATTGCGATAGTGCTTCCCATCTGGATTGAAGCAAAAAGAAAGATCACAATGCCCAGAATTGGGTTCGTGAAGTTCGGGACAAGGGGATCAAACAAGCTCTTCGCTCTCTTGTTAGGCTTAGCTGTAGCAGGTTTAGGTGTTTTCATGTTATTCGGTGTTTTCTTGGCAACGGGACAAATCGGCAGACCGTGGTGGATTGAAATACTGTTTCAATACGGCATGATTTGGATAGGCTTGGGAAGCGCAGTCATAGGGAGCCTTTTCGCTTACACTATGGGGCTAAAACGGCTTTACGGGTACGGTTTGCTAACGTTTGCCTTGTTCGCCAGCGGCCACTTCCTCAGCATCCCCTTCGAATATCTCCTGTTAGCCATAGGCAGCGTAATCATTGCAAGCGGAGCAGCTCTGCTGGTGCAGTTCATACGGCGATATCCTCTGCCAAAAGGTGCCCAAGGCAATGTCGCCCAGTGACGCAGACATACAAAACATTGACAGGCTGATACACGAACCCTCCAGGCTAACGATAATGATGCACCTTTACGTCGTTGAAAGCGCCGACTTCCAGTTTCTCCAGCATCAGACGGGAATGACGCCGGGCAACCTGTCCTCGCATTTGCGGAAGCTGGAAGACGCGGGCTACGTTGAGGTAACAAAAGAGTTCGTGAACAGGACGCCGCACACAGCTTTGAAGCTGACGCAAAAGGGCAGGGAAGCCTTCAAAGAGTACCGAAGAAACGTGAAGCGGTTTATTGAAAAGCTGCCCGAGTAAAACGGCTTGGAAGCTTTACTCCTTTCTTTTCCATACTTTCTAGGAGGACTGTTTTTATACGCGCTTGGGCTTTGCATAAGGAAAAAGGAAGCTTTACTCAGTTGACGATCATCGTTGATGACGCGGGCAGCGGCGACTTGCTTTTCGGCGTGGTCATAGGCGCTTACAGGGAGGAAACTGGAGAGTTCAAGTACGATCTCGTTGATGTCAGGTTTTATCAGCATCTTTTCTGCGAGAAAGCGTATTTGCAGGAGTGCTCGCGTGTCACGTCTCAGCTGGTTGCCACGCTGAAAGTGAAGCCTGATGAGGAGATTCATGTTTGTCAAGGCTGCATTTTTGATGTGGCTGTGGTTGAGTTGCAGAAGGTTTATGGTGAAGAGCGCGTTAGCCGCGTGAAGGTGACTGGCGAAGCGCAACGGCTTGTGGAGATCGCGTATTTGGATGAAATTCGCAATTTGGGTTACGAGCCCTTAGCTGAGCGGGAGGCTAAGCGCGCGAAGA
>CAZXCX010000023.1:0-9370 GCA_964639375.1 uncultured Candidatus Bathyarchaeia archaeon | reverse complement strand
CGAAAAACACCATAACTGGTATTGCAACTTTGAAGGAAGCCATGAGGCTTATCAAAAAGTTTGAAGGAGAAGCCTTGGGCTTTAACACCTGCAGAGGCATTATTGGCGCGTTGGCAGCAGTTGGCGAAACCCTCGAAGCCGATCACACCTATGAATTAATCGCATATCGCATCGCAGAAAATTGCGGCTTAAAGAGAAAAGTGGACATGGCATCGATTTTTGAAATGGACAAGTTAACGCAGCCGTACACGTTCAACAACGTGGATTTAGAAAAGGGTAGAGTTGTAATTACGCCGCGAGGACCAGACCCCATCCTCTTCGGCATCAGAGGCGAAACGCCAGAAATCGTTAAAAAAGCGTTCAGAATTGTTAAGCCGCTGGAACCAGTGGAAAGATGGGTGATTTTTCGCACGAATCAGGGCACAGACGCGCACCTTAGGCGAGTGGCTGCTTTGAACCAGATAGAACCGTATAACTCGGTTATTGTACAGGGTGCTGTGTCACGAAATCCTCGGCTGATTCCTTTGCGGCATGTGATTTTTTCCATTAATGATGAGACTGGAGAAGTTGACTGCGCCGCTTACGAACCAACAGGCGCTCTTCGCAAAGTGGCGAGAGACCTTATCATAGGCGACACCATAGAAGCGCATGGTGCCGTGCGTAAGCAGCCTATAGGCAAGCGTTTGACGATAAATCTTGAAAAAATCAACATTCTGGCGCTTGCTCCAAAGCTCTTTCTTCAAAATCCAGTGTGCCCAAAATGCGGCAAGCGGTTGAAATCCATGGGTAAAGACAAAGGCTTTCGATGCGAGAAGTGCGGGGCAAGGTTCAATGATGCCGAAAAAGTGCAGACCGCGACGGAAAGAAGGCTGAAAGCTGGGCTATACGTGACTTCAACTAGGTCGCAGAGGCACTTAACTAAGCCGCTGAGCCGTTACGGCTTGGAAAAGCACCATGCAGAAGCAGAAGGCATGATTGAAAACTGGCATTCTCCGTAGGCAAAGTCTTTTGATGTGCACTTTTGTTCAACGGTATATAGGAAACGCATTTAAAGTGTGCGCGCCATAGCAATCCGACGGTGGAAACTTGTGAGTGAGATAATAACCCCTATTGTTTATCAGCTTGGGCTTGGCGCGGTCGGCGGCTTCGTGGTTGGTTTTGCCCTCAAAAAAATTGCCAAACTCTTCATTATCGTGTTAGGCATTTTCATCATTGCGCTGCTCTATCTCGGAGCAAGCAACATAATAAACATTAACTTTGGCGCGTTGTGGAGCGCGGTCGGCGGCTGGCTCGGCGGGGCTGGAGAAGCAGCTTCGTGGCTTGTGGGGTTGATTGCGATTATTCCGTTCATCGGAAGCTTTGCCGTGGGCTTTTTCCTCGGCTTCAAGCTAGGGTAGCGAAACTCTGTTGAGTTATTTCCTAGCAAATTATTTAGGAGAATCCGAGAAATTAGCAGAAGGACGGTTCCAGCTTAGTGTTTGCGTTTTTTGAAGTAGATTGCTAAGACTGCGCCGACCACAGCCACTGTCGCTACGGGAGCTACGACCAGTGTTGCTGGGAACGGAACTTCAACGCTGAAGCTGACTGTTTCAGAGGCACCAGTGTTTTCAAACGTGTCTTTCGCGTAGAGTGTTAGGTTGTGCACGCCGTTGGTTAACCCGCTTAAAGTGGCGTTGCCAGTGACGGTTACGTTGTCTTGCCCGTCAAGGCTATAGCCCATCCAGCTAACTGGCTTATTCACGGTGAAAACCAGGGAAACACTGGACTCATTATACGTCTGGCTTGCTGGCGAAACAACCTTGATCTCCGGCGGAACACCATACCCAATAGGGGTGTACTGCTCATTCACCGCGACTGGCGTTACAGCACCATATCGTGACGTGGAAAAGTAGCCTCCAATCGCGTATAAAACATCATCTACAACTGCGACGCCAAAATTCCTGCGAAGTTTAGGCATGGCAGTAGCTGTCTCCCAAGCGTCAGCCATAAGATCGTAAACCTGATTAGTAGCGGGAACAACAGGAAACTGCCCGTACTCTAAGCCTAAAACATAAACCTTTTGAGGAGCGTTCACGCCAGCTGTGGCTCCAGCCGCACCGCCTTTGACAACAGTCGGTCCAGATTTGCCTCCGCTCCAGCTGTCAGTTTCCGTGTCATAAATCAAGATTTTCTGCTCGTATGATTCAAATCCTGTTGAAGAATTAAAAGTTGAAAAATCAAAGGTAACAACTATCTTGTTGTCTACAACAGCCGATACAAGTGAAGAGTCCCAGTCTGGGTATGGCGGAGGCATGCGAGCTTTGGTGGCCCATGAATCATTCTCTGGGTCATAAAAGTACGCGTAAGCCCAGTCCATTACGTAGATTTTTCCGTTTACCACGTGGGCTTGGCATTCCATTGCGACGTATGGCAGGGGCGCTCTGGTTTCCCACGTATTCGTAACTGTATCATACACTTCGTTAACTCCAGACTGAACATATTTATAAAAACCAGTTCTTTCATCAACGCTAAAACCGACGGCTCCTCCTATGCAGTAAATCTTGTTCTGGTAAGCGGCTATGGCGAAATGAGCTCTTGGAGTCGGCATAGATGCTTTAGTGGTCCACGTGTCCGTTTCTGGGTCGTACTCCTCGTTTGTCCCTACAAAGCCGCCAGCGAAAATATCAGGCGGATACATTCCGCTTGCAGTGGAGCCTCCGATAGCGTAGATTTTGCCATTCACAACAGCAACGCCTAAGCCAGCTCTCGCCTGCTGCATCGACGCTTTCTTTGTCCATGTGTCTTCGGCTGTGTCAGTTGAGGAGAACGCGGGCTTAGCCACCATTACGCATGACGCTGTCAAGAAGAAGAGGATAAGCAGCAGAGCGACGGTTTTTCTCATGCGTATCCCTGATGTTACACTAGGGTGTTCCTGTGATTAAAGTGTTTTTGTCAAGATTCCTTGACCAAACACGCTTTTGCGTTAGTCAAGATTTCTTGACAAACAGCATATTTGGATCCTAATAGCAGATGTATGCAGAAACCTATAGAGGGGGGCTCTTCGGAACTATTTATAGTTTATATAAGGGGGCTATAGTCTTTTCCGAGCATCAGAGAACACAACGTCACCACAAGATAGCTCAGCAGAAGCAGATAGCGAAATTATTTAAATCCGTGAACCTCGTAACCCTCTAAAAGATAGGATAAGCCACAATTGCCACGGAGTGCCTGAAAAGTTTGAAGCGATTTCCAGCGGAAGAATATGCGCTTCCCTTCTTTAAGGAACAGGGTTTCACGAGGAAACGCTGTCCCACTTGCGGAGAATACTTTTGGACCCAGAACGCGGAACAGGAAAATTGTGGAGAATCCACTTCAGACGGATGCACGTGCTACACTTTCCTGAAAAACCCGCCAACGCGAAAATGCTACAGTCTTCCAGAAATGCGCGAAGCCTTTCTCTCGTTTTTCGAAAAGCACGGTCACGCACGCGTTAAGCCTTACCCAGTCGTAGCCAGATGGAGAAGCGACATCTACCTCACCCACGCAAGCATAATCGACTTCCAACCCTACGTCACCGACGGCATCGCGCCACCACCAGCCAACCCGCTTGTGATAGCTCAGCCATGCATCCGCCTTGTGGATATAGCGAACACGGGACCAACTTTCGGCAGACACCTCACCATTTTCGAAATGGGTGGACACCACGCCTTCAACTATCCTGACAAGGAAGTGTACTGGAAAGACCAGACCGTGCGTTACCATCACGAGTTCGTCACCGACCTGTTAGGCGTGAAGTCGGATGAAGTCACGTACAAGGAGGACGTTTGGGTTGGCGGAGGAAACGCTGGCCCAGACTTGGAATGCATCGTCGGCGGTTTGGAGGTTGCCACACTCGTTTTTATGCAGTACAAAGTTGTGAACGGCGAGTTCATCAAACTGCCCATACGCACGGTGGACACGGGTTACGGCTTAGACCGCTTCGCTTGGCTCTCTCAAGGCGTGCCTAGCTGTTTTCACGCGGTCTATGGGAAACTGCTTGACAAGATTTTCACCATGGCAGGGTTAAATATTGACGATGATCTGCTGTTTTCGGTGGCGAAGCATTCTGGTTTGGTGAGTATTGACAAAACCGCGAACAGGCTGGACGCGAGACGGCAAGTAGCCAAGCTTGTCGGCATAGACGTAGACGAACTGGACAAGGTGCTTATACCCATCGAAAACGCGTTCGCAGTTGCAGACCACACAAAGTGTCTAAGCTTCATTCTCTCGGAAGGCATCGTGCCTTCAAACATCCATGAAGGGTATTTAGCGAGGCTCTTGTTCCGCAGAGTCTACCGCCTGTTAAAAATGTTGGGCATGTCTGAAAGGCTTTACGATGTAGTAGACATGCAGGTTGATTTCTGGTCGAATGATTACCCGCACATCAAAGCAATGCGGAATGAGATTATGGAAATGCTCAAGGTAGAGGAAGAAAAATTCGAGGACACTATAAAGAGAGGCGAAGGACTGGTAAAGCGAATCGCGGATGAGCTTAAGGCGAAACGCGTCAGCCGCTTGCCCGAGGCTACGTTGTCTGAATTGTATGATTCGCATGGGCTTCCGCCCGAAATTGTCAAGGAAGCGGCTGAGAACGAAGGCGTGACAGTGGAGATTCCAGAGAACTTTTACGCGTTAATAGCTAATAGGCACACGCAGGCAACCAAGCCTGTTGAAGAGGAAGAAACGAAAGCTGAAGCAACGCTGGAAGCCGCGACGAAGCTACCGCCGACTGAGCAAATGTACTATGCTGACGCGTACATGAAGGAGTTTAACGCCAAAGTCCTCAAAGTAATAAACAGCCAGTACGTTGTCTTGGATCGAACGTGCTTTTATCCTGAAGGCGGAGGACAACCTGCAGACCACGGTTTCTTAACCTTTGGCAATGTAAAAGCTGAAGTTATAGATGTTCGGAAAGTGGGCAGAGTCATCGTGCACAAAATTAAAGGCTCATTTGCGCCCAAGGAAGGCGCTGTTGTCAAAGGTATGCTTGATTGGGACAAACGCTACGCTCTTATGAAGGCACATACGGCTACGCACTTGGTTAATGGCGCTGCAAGGCGCGTGTTGGGCGAGCACGTGTGGCAGCATGGCACGCAGAAAGGCGTAGAAAGCACGAGGCTGGATATTTCGCACTATCGCAGATTAACGCCTGAAGAGATACATAAAATTGAGGCTTTTGCGAATCAGGCGGTTTTGGCGGACATGCCTGTTACGACTGTGTGGATGCCGCGGAGCGAAGCGGAATCGCGGTATGGCTTTAGGCTTTATCAAGGCGGTGCGGTTCCAGGAAAAGACATTCGCGTGGTGAAAACGGGCGATTGGGACGTAGAAGCTTGTGCGGGAACTCATTTGAAGCGAACTGGCGAGATAGGCTTTCTTAAAATCGTCTACACGGAGCGCATTCAAGACGGCGTGGAGCGGCTTGGGTACGCGGTTGGGCTTCAGGCGTTGAAGGCGGTGCAGCAGCAAGAGCGCCTGTTATGGAAGGTTTCGGAGACGTTGAGTGCTCCGTTGGAGAAGCTGGATAAAACCGCTGAGAAACTAATGAAAGAGTTGAAAGAGGCCAACGCGGAGAAACGCAGGCTAATTAAAGAGTTGGCCGCCAAAGACAGCGCAACATTTGAGCAGTCAAAGACGCTGGAGTCAGCGCAAGAAATCGATGGGATAGCGCTTGTGAAGCGCGACTTCCAAGAAGAAATCGACGTCAACCGCATGGTGCAAACGGCAAACGAAATAATAAAGCGAAACGAGGCAACGGTTACACTGTTTTACGGAACGGATGGAAAAAACGCTAGGGTACTAGTCATGGCTGGGAGAATAGCGGTGAAAAAAGGCGTCAACGCGGGGAAGATAGTTCAAGCGGTTTCGCCTATTATCGGCGGCGGAGGCGGCGGAAGACCAAACTTCGCTCAAGGCGGCGGAACGCACCCCGAAAAACTGCAAGACGCGGTTAAAGCAGCCGAGGAAACCATCAAAAAACAACTAAAGCACTGAACATTGTTTTAGGATAGGCTTGCTCTGCGGTGAGCTACCCCCTTTTATATAAGTAGGTGTAGTCTGTGTAGAGCGCGATAGTTCTCAAAGAATCAGTTAAAGCTGCGCCTACCCAAACCATTTCTTGAAAACTTCCCGAATTTTCTGCGGGCCTTCCAGCACAAACACATCTTCCATGCGTTCTAGTTTCTTGACTTGCTCCACCTCTTCCTTTCTGACTCTCAGTTTCATTTCTTTGCCGCTCGGAAGCTTCGTGTAAACTGTGCCTTCTCTATAATCTGTTGGTGCAATGTAAACGGGCACGAACGCTTTCAAGCTCATTATGGCGGCGTTCGTGAGTAAGGTGTCGCCTATGCTGTTTGCGATTTTTGCAACCGTGTTTGACGTGGCAGGAGCAATAAGCAGAAAGTCGTATTTGCGCATTTGCATCCAAGCGGCGAGGAAAGGCGTGTTGGAATTAAGCTCAACTGAAACCTTTTGGAAGTTTTGTTTCAAGTCAGTTTCAAGGGTATAGTATTTTAGGACGAGGTCTGCTGCTTTGGACAGAAAAACCTGAATCTCCACCGTGCTTTCGTATTCTTTCTTGATTTCTTTCATGGCATCTATGAAGTCGGCGATTTTGTCGCCTGCTCCTGTGATTCCCCAAGCTACCTTTCTTTTCTTAACTTTAACCTGTTCCGCGGTCATGGTCATTTTCTCCCTTTATTACGTCTCATATTTCTTTAGAAACACGGCGAACTTTTTTACTGTTTTCTTTAGGCTTCTGAACCCTTCCTCGTCCTGCTTTACGCCTTCCAAAGTGTCTTTCGTCCAGAAAGTGGCGCCTAGGTTTGCGCCGAAGAATCCGCCGCTGACCGGAATCATGCCGTTTAGAATGTAGAAGGTTAAGATTTGCTGCAATGCCGCTTCCTGCCCGCCGATTCTGTCGCCTCCCAAAGCGATACCCATGCCGACTTTATGCTTGAAAAAGTTCTTGTCCGCAGCTACAACTGCGCGGCATCTGTCCATGACTGCTTTGGTTTGGGCGCTGACGCCGCCGTTGTAGACTGGCGTAGCAAAAATTATTCCCTTGGCTTCTTTTAGCAAGGCGTATACTTCTTGCATGTCGTCTTTGAAGATGCATTCTTTATGCGTTAAGCAGTGGTCGCAGTGAGTGCAGAATCCAATGTTTTTTCCTCTGACAGTGAAGAAACGCGTTTCAAAACCCTGCTCCGCAAGCATCCGCAACGCTTCTTTCAAAACGTGCTCGGTGGCTTGCTGTCGTGGGCTTCCGCAAATACCAACTATCATCATAATAACTCATCAAAAATCCTTAACGGCAGATGCACATTAAAGTTTTCCCTAAACTGGCGCTGTTAACATTCAGGGGCTTAGAATTTTTGCTGATATGCCCTACGAGACTATACCCCCTTATAAATAACATCGGAAGTTTCCGATTCTTCCGATTTTATAGGGGTCACTAATTGATAACATGGTTAGAAGTTGCTTAAAAAAAGTAAATGGAATTAAGTTCTATTTCACTCTGTTTGTCATTTCTGCTTAATGCTTGCGTTTTCTTAAGTAAAATATTAGACCTGCGCCCACAACAGCTACTGAGGCTACGGAAGCTGCGACTAATGTTGTTGGGAAAGGCTCGGTTACTTGAGAATCTGGTGATGGAGGTTGGTTGGGTGATGTGTCAGTAGTCGATGGGTTAGGTGAAGATGCTAGGGATAGCACGTTAAGTAAAAAATCTGGCAATGCTAAAGTTATGTTTGAATTAGCTGGTTTTGTCAGCGGATGGTAATCTGTATTAAAGCCATCAATAACATACGGCATATCGCCTACGTCATCTGCATTCTTGTTAGTGCCCGCATAGTCGCTCCAGTAATTGCCAGTTATGCTACTATTCCAGTAATTCTTTGAGGAAGGATGCGCCGCTGCCCATTCAGGATATTGGCTTGAAGAATATCTATAACAATTGTCGCTAACCTGCTGTGAATTATTCAAGAAGCTATTACCATAGAAGATGTTGTCGTTACAATAAGCCCAAAGACTCACACCAACAACGTTTTCGGCAATTTCATTATTGAAAATTCTGTTTTCTTTAGCTGCATCAACACGTATGCCATTATCATTTTTCGTAAAGGTATTATTATAAACACTGCAATTGGATGCACCGTTTAAGACAAGCCCATCGCCATTATCACTAACAAGGTTACCAAAAACAATGTTATTATTTGACGTGCCAACGTAGATGCCACGTCCATTATCCGTTATGTTGTTTCGGTCAATAACTGTATTTGGAGACTCGCCAACATATATTCCAGTTCCATCCCTTGTTATGTTGTTTCCAAATATGTAAGTGCTATCGGAAAACATCACTTCTATACCGTTAGCGTTGTCTGTTATTTCATTTCTAATGATGGTTGTATTTGCGCAATAAGCGTTCATTATGCCGTATTCAAAGACATGAATTTTAAATTGCATAATAGTTACATTGTTTCTATGTGAAAGGTATATTCCGCTAGCTACTATTCCATTAGACCTGTTTCCAACAAGCGCATAGCCTGCTCCATTAAGAATTATGTTATCTCGTTGCACATCGATAGTATAGTTGTTAATGTTGTTTGTAAGTGTATAGATTTCGCCGTTTCGTTGAATAGGTGCAGTTGAGGGCTCAATGCCCCCGTCACTTCTAATATAGATATGTTGCAAATCAGGGGGAGGAGGAATAGGATTTGCCTTTGCCAAGAGGCTTAACCGTGTTATAGTCACCGCTGAACACAGCAGTGCCAATAGGAGTGTTAGTGCTAATGCTGTTCTCTTCATAACAGCACCAAATGATAATACGTTAAACCATCCCTTATCTTTTGTGGAAGAATCTTCGCCCTTCGACCAAAAATGACCTCACGACTTTCCATGCATACCGCCCTGTACTCGACTACACATACCGCCTTTTCTAACTGAATTATTTTTTAGCATAATTTTCCAGAGTACATAAGGCAATTTTCGAAAGTGTCTGGTTGAGTATCCATTGATTAGGGTACTATACTTTTTGCTGGCTTAAGAAAAGACAAAAGATGGGAGGGAAAGGGGCTAGGGCTTGAGTAGGTAAGCTATTCTGCTTCGTAGAATTCTTCTGGTCTCGGCGGCGTCGGTGATAAGCCTCTGCGTTCTCTAATCTGGCTTATGATGTCGGCTTGCATTTGTTCTGGAACTGGCGCCCAACGGCTGAACTGCGTAGCCCAGAAGGCTCTGCCTTGGGTTGACGAGCGCAGTTCGTCTGCGATTCCGAAGGATTCTGACACGGGCATTTCAGCTTTGACAATCACCATGTCTTCTTCGTTTGTCATGTCTAAGATTTTGCCGCGGCGTT
>CAZXCX010000022.1:0-9440 GCA_964639375.1 uncultured Candidatus Bathyarchaeia archaeon | reverse complement strand
CCGAAACGGTCGCGTTTAATATTTGGTTGGGCGGAAACCTTCCCGGCTTCAGCGGACTCGGTGCTTCTGCAGCAAGCAGCGTGGCGATTGCTAGAGCCATAGCAGAAGAGTTTGGAAAAGACTTGTCAAATGAAAAAATTAATGCGATAGCTTATGAAGCTGAGAAGGCTTATGCTGGAAACCCCTCAGGCATTGACAACACAGCAGCCACTTACGGTGGGTTACTCTGGTTCAAGAAGAACATGAACGGCGGCCCAAACACCATCGAGAAGTTAAGCATACGTAAACCAGTTGAAATTATCATAGGCAGCACGGGAATCGTAGCAAACACTAAAGCAATGGTTGAAGGCGTTGCAGAAAGAAGGAAGAAAAACCCACAAAAATACGATTTGCTGTTTAAGCAAGCGGAAGATTTAGCGTTCACAGCAAAAAAAGCCCTCCAAGAGTTTGACCTAAGAAAAGTTGGCGAGTTAATGAACGAAAATCACCGTTTGCTACAAGAAATCGAGGTTTCCTGCAAAGAACTAGATCATCTGGTGGACTTGGCTAGAGCGCAAGGGGCGTTTGGAGCAAAACTTACTGGCGGGGGCGGCGGAGGTTGCATGACAGCGTTAACTCCTGGAAAAGAACTGCAAGAAAAAGTTGCAAAAGCCATCGAAAAAGAGGGCTTTGAAGTGTTACGAACTAAAATCGGGGTCGAAAAGCTATAAAGATAATTTGAACCTATTAGAGAACAAGGTCGAGTACGATTTGAATTTTAGAAGTTTCCTCGAACAGCTCAGCAAAAGCGGAGAATTAACTCGCATAAGCAAAGAAGTGTCAACCGAGTACGAAATGGCAGGGATAATAGAGGCTCTCGGCGAAAAGCCCGTGTTCTTTGAAAAAGTGAAAGAATCCAGCATCCCCGTTGTAGCAGGCTTGTTGTCTTCTAAAGAACGGATTGCTAGAGCTTTAGGCATAAAGAGGGACGAATTGTTGCACCAGTTATCTAATGCCATAGAAAATCCTGTACCTCCAGAAGTTGCGGAGAAAGGCGAATGCCAAGAAATCGTCGAGAAAGTTGTTGATTTGACAAAGCTCCCAATAATGCGGTATACGGAAAAAGATGGCGGAAAATACATAACATCCGCCGTTGCGATAGTAAAGGACCCTGAATTGGGCAGAAACATGTGTTTTCACAGGTTAATGCTGCTGAGTAAGAACAAGTTTGTAGCCAGAATCGTGGAAGACAGAGGAACCGACACTGCTCTTAAGAAGGCTGGCGGAGAACTCGACATCGCGATGTGTATAGGCAACTCAACTGCTGTTCTTCTTGCTGCTGCTACGTCCTTGCCGAAGGGCGTTGACGAGTTAGGAATGGCTAATGCATTAGAAAAAACACAGTTGGTGAAGTGCAAAACTATTGATCTTGAAGTTCCAAAAGGCTGCGAGATCGTGCTAGAAGGACGAATAACCCGAGAAAAAACATCAGAAGGGCCATTCCTAGACACAACAGGAACAATTGATAAGATAAGACAGCAACCAACAATAGAAATTAAATGCATAACTCACAGAGAAAAGCCAATTTATCAAGCGCTGCTCCCTGGAAGAAAAGAACATCAATTCTTAATGGGGATGCCTAGAGAACCAACAATCTTTAACGAAGTGAACAAAGTCTGCGAGTGCAAAGACGTTTACGTAACTCCCGGCGGGTGCAGCTGGCTACATGCAGTCGTGCAAATAAAGAAAAAGAACCCAGATGATGGAAAGAGAGCGATCAGTGCAGCTTTTGAAGGTCACAACTCGCTGAAGCACTGTGTCATAGTGGACGACGACATAGACATATACAATCCTCATGACGTTGAATGGGCTATCGCAACGAGATTCCAAGCAGATAAGAACGCCGTTATCTTACCAAACCAGCGAGGCTCGTCTCTTGACCCGTCTGGAGATTTAACTGAAGGAAAAAAAGCGAGAACATGCAAGATGGGCTTAGACGCCACAATTCCCTTCGGGAAAACAGACAAAAGCTTCGCGAAAGAGAAATACAGAAAAGTTGACTTAAACAAGTTCCTGTGATTCTCATGTACCTCACAGAAAAAGAACAAAAAATGCTGGAAGGCAAGGAAGGTTACGCCGTAAAAAAGTCCATGGAGATACTCGTTGCCTTAGGCGACATCTACGGCGCTGAACGCCTCATAAAAGTGGGCTCTGTCCAAGTGGCAGGAGTGTCATACCACAACCTCGGCGATGCGGGACTGGAATTTCTAAACGAATTGGCAAAGGACGGAAAAGTCAAAGTGCTCACCACTCTGAACCCTGCGGGAATGGACTTAGAGAACTGGCGGCAACTCGGCATCAGCGAAGAGTTCGCAGAAAAACAGAACATGGTAATAGAAGCATTCAAGAAAATGGGCATACTCATCTCATGCACATGCACACCATACTTAATAGGTAACTTGCCCCGATACGGAGAACACATTGCTTGGTCCGAATCTTCGGCAGTGACCTTCGCAAACTCTGTTATCGGAGCCAAAACAAACAGAGAAGGCGGGCCGTCAGCTCTGGCAGCGGCTTTCGTCGGCAAAACGCCTTGTTACGGGCTTCATTTAGATGAGAATCGAGCGCCGAATATCCACGTTCAAGTAAACGCCAGTTTGAAAAAGGTCTCAGATTGGGGTGCGCTCGGTTACAGCATCGGAAAAAAAGCGGAAAACAAAATACCGTACATAACGGGCATAAAAGACGCTGAAGTGGACGAGTTGAAGTCTTTTTGTGCTTCGGTAGTGACTTATGGTTCAAAACCGCTTTTCTACATGAAAGGCATAACTCCCGGAGCAGAAAATCGTCAGCCCCCAAAAGAGAAGGTCACGGTCGAAGACGGGGACATTAAGGAAGCGTACGAAAACATCAACGACGACGTTACCGATATTGAGTTGGTATGCATAGGCTGTCCTCACTGCTCTATTAAAGAAATCGCCGAAATAGCCGAACTACTGAAAGGCAAAAAGACATCTCCGAACACGGAATTCTGGGTTGCCAGTTCAAGGGTTGCGAAACAACTTGCAGACGCACGCGGCTACACTGAGGTAATTGAGCGAGCGGGAGGAAAGTTCGCTTGCGACACCTGTATGGCGGTAGCCCCGCTGAAGGGAAGATTCAAGTCAGTGGCAACAACCTCAGCGAAAGGATGCTACTATTCCAGACACAACCAAATGCTCACAAAGATGGGCAGTATAAAAGAATGCATAGAAGCGGCGGTGACGGGAAAATGGAGCTGAAAGGAAGAATAATTTTAAAAGGAAAGGCGCAAGAAGAAGCCTTGGCGACTTCGCAGCCAATCTCGTTTTACGGTGGAGTAGACCCAAACACGGGTGAAATAATCGAGAAAGGGCATGAGCTGCAAGGAAAAAGTGTGAAGGGCAAAATACTGGTTTTTCCCAATGGGAAAGGGTCAACCGTTGGCTCCTATACGCTGTATCGGATGAAGAAGAACGGCACGGCTCCTGCCGGAATAATCAATAAAGAATGCGAAACTGTGGTCGCTGTTGGAGCGATAATATCAGAGATACCCTGCGTTGACAAGATTGATATTTCCAAAATAAAAACAGGAGACCTCGTTCGAATAGAGAACGATACCGTCACTTTAATGTAAAATTAATCAGCAAGCGGCTCATAAAACAAGTGAAAGTGTGTAAAAATTGAGCGAGGCAAAACCTACAATCTTGAAAATCGGCGGCTCTGTGATTACAGACAAAAACGGAGAACTTGCCGCGCGAACCGAAGTCATGAACCGCTTAGCAGAAGAAATACAAAAGGCAAACGTCAAGAACCTGATTATAGTGCACGGCGGCGGAAGCTTCGGGCATCCCACAGCCCAAAAATACGGCATAAAAGACGGACTAAAAGAGGACGCGCAGAAAGTAGGATTTGCTGAGACCCATCACGTGATGACCGTTCTCAATGGCTTGGTAATGGACTCGCTGCTGTGGCACAACATGCCGGCACTAAGCATCACGCCATCATGCTGTATGGTAACTGAAAACGGCAGAATCAAATTCTTTGAAGACACGATTCTGAAAATGCTGTTGAAAATGGGTTTCGTGCCGGTTCTTTACGGAGACACAACGTTGGACGAAAAACTGGGGTTCACTGTGCTTTCTGGCGACCAGATTGTCTCACACTTGGCAAGAAAATTCAACGCGGGCAAGATAGTGATAGGCGTGGATACTGATGGATTGTACGACGCAGACCCTAAAGTGACAAAAAACCCCAAGTTGTATGAACATCTGACTTTGGAAGAACTAAAAAAAATTAAGGATACGCTGGGCAAGTCTACTGCGGCTGACGTTACAGGCGGCATGCTCGGCAAAATAGCCGAACTCATTCCAGCAATAGAGCAGGGAATTCCAGTGGCAATCGTGAACGCTGCGAAGCCGAACCGCACTTATAAAGCTCTTATTGGAGATATGGTAGAAGGTACTGTCATAGAGAAGGAGTAAGATTGGCAGAAGAAACAGAGAAACGTAAGGCAGACCATATCAAGATTTGCCTAAACGAGAAAGCTCAAGCAAGAAAAGCCACCGCAGGATTTGAAGATGTCCAATTTATTCACCGAGCCTTGCCAGAGATTGATAAACAAAAAATCGATTTGTCCACGACCGTTTTTGGTCACAAGTTTTCTGCACCATTAATTGTGGGCGCTATGACGGGTGGAACAGCGGCAGCAACACGAATAAACGCAGCCATCGCCGAAGCCGTGGAGCGGCTACAGTTAGGGATGGGAGTAGGAAGCCAAAGAGCCGCCATAGAAAACCAGAAACTCGAAAAAACCTTCGCCATAACGAGAAAAAAAGCGCCCACCGCCTTTCTAATCGCCAACATAGGCGGAATACAACTTGTCCACGGATGTGGCGTAAAAGAAGTGAAAAAAGCCGTAGAAATGATAGATGCAGATGCCGTGGCTGTACACTTGAACGCGTTGCATGAAGCGGTTCAGCCCGAGGGACAAACAAACTTCAAGGGAGTTCTCGCTAAAATAGGCGAAATCGCAGGAGAACTTGACAAGCCAGTTATCGTTAAAGAAACTGGTGCAGGCATCGCCGCAGAAGACGCGAAAAAACTGGAAGCGGCAGGCGTGAAAGCGATAGATGTCGGCGGAACGGGAGGAACAAGCTTTGCAGCCGTCGAGTATTACCGTACAATGGGACAAGAAAACAGCGTTCAGCATTTTTTGGGCGACGTTTTCTGGGACTGGGGCATCCCAACGGTTGTAAGCCTTGCAGAAACAACTCAAACAGTCAAAATACCGGTAATCGCCTCTGGCGGAGTGCGAACAGGCAGGGATGTAGCCAAGGCTTTAGCGCTTAACGCCTGTTTAGCAAGTGTTTCTCAGCCAGCACTGCAAGCCGCAGTTAAAGGTGCGAAAGACACGGAGAATATGCTTTCGTTTTTGATAGAGGAACTGAGAAATGTTATGTTTCTTGTAGGAGCAGAAAAAGTGCGGAATTTGGCAAGGGTTCCTGTTGTGGTAACGGGTAAAACTGCCGAGTGGCTGAAAACGAGAGGTTTCGACGTCGAGGACTACGCCAAGAGAGGAGCGCGTTAGGCGTGGATATTGAAAGGTTTCTTGAAGAAAAAGCACCTTTAATAGATAAGGCGATTGAGAAGTACATTCCGAGAGAATTTTCGGAGAAGTCTATTCTTTTCAAGGTTAACCCGCCTAAGTACAGCAGCAACTTGGAAGCTTTGAACAAGGGAATTGCTGAGCCAATCTGGGAAATTCTGGACAGAGGCGGAAAAAGATGGCGACCCGCACTTTTTTTGCTTATCTGCGAAGCACTGGGCAAAAACTCTGAAGACTGCTTGGACTTCGCCATAATTCCAGAGGTCATTCACAACGGCACTCTGATTGTTGATGACTTAGAGGACTCTTCGGAGCTTAGAAGGGGAAAACCGTGCACGTACAAGATTTACGGCGTGGACATAGCCGTTAACGCTGGAAACGCCATGTACTATCTGCCGCTTTTGCCGTTGATGGAGAAAAAAGCGCAGCTCCCCGCGGAAACAGTCCGCGACATATACGAGGTTTACGTGCAGGAGATGATGAACCTCAGCTTGGGGCAAGCAATGGACATCACATGGCACAGGGGCATAGCTAACGCAGATGACCTAAACGAAGAGGATTACTTGCAGATGTGCGCTTACAAAACTGGCACTTTGGCGCGGATGGCAGCTAAAATCGCAGCCGTTATAGCAGGCGCGAACAAGGAATTGATTGAAAAGCTCGGGCGTTTCGCTGAGAGCATAGGCGTAGCGTTCCAGATGCAGGATGACGTTCTAGATTTAACGGGAAAGGAATTTGCGAAAAAGAAGGGTGGGGTCGGACAGGACATAACCGAAGGAAAAAGAACTTTAATTGTTATCCACACGCTGAAAATCGCAAGCAGCGCAGACAAGAAGCGCCTCGTTCAGATTCTTAACATGCACACTTCAGACCAAACTCTTCGCGACGAAGCCATTTCGATAATGCAAAAATACAACGCCGTAGAACACGTAAAACACACTGCTGCACGGATAGTTGAAGAGAGCTGGAAAGAAGTGGATAAACTCTTGCCTACGCCTCAGGCTAAGGAAAAATTAAAAGCATTCGCGGAATTCTTGATTAAAAGAACCAACTAACCTTCCAACGAGCGTAAAACAATTGACACTGGAGAATGATAAGGAACTCAGGGAACTTGCTCGAAAAGCTGCCTTGCTAAACGCAGTGCAACATGGCGGCAAGGCTCAAACAGGCGCGATTATTGGAAAGATTATCGGCGAAAAACAGGAACTAAAAACGAAAGCAAAAGAACTCTCAGGCTTGATCAGCAAGGTAGTTAACGAGGTCAACAGCCTTTCCGTCGAAGAACAGAGAAGATTAGTTGAGGAAAAGTGGCCAGAAGCCCTTAAGAAAGAAAAAGCAGAGGAAGAAGAAAAGCGGCTTCCACCCCTGCCAAACGCGGACAAATACGTGCAAATTGTTACGCGTTTTTCGCCGAACCCCGACTGCGTTTTGCATTTAGGCTCCGCAAGAGCCATAATACTAAGCCACGAGTACGCGCGCATATACAAGGGCAAATTCATTTTGCGCTTCGAGGACACAGATCCCCGAGTGAAAAGGACCGTCTTGGAGTTCTACGATCGCATCAGAGAAGACTTGGATTGGCTAGGGTGTAAAATTGACGAGGAGTATATCCAGAGCGACAGGCTTCCCATTTACTACGAGTATACTGAGCGGCTTCTGCGGGAAGGCAACGCTTACGTCTGCACCTGCGTACCCGACCAGTTTAGGAAAAAGGCATTAGATAGCAAACCGTGCGATTGCCGAAACCTTCCAGTAGAGGAGCAGTTGGAGCGATGGAAGCTTATGCTAGAAGGAGGTTACGCTGAAGGCGAAGCCGTAGTCCGCGTCAAAACCGACTTAGCGCATCCGAACCCTGCTGTCAGAGACTGGCCCGCACTAAGGGTTATCGACACAGAGAAGTATCCGCACCCTAGAGTAGGCAGCAAATACCGCGTCTGGCCCTTATACAACATGGCTGCTGGCATAGATGACCATCTTATGGGCATTACGCACGTAATCAGAGGCAAAGAACACTTGACAAACAAGGTTAGACAAGAGTACATGTACAAGCATTTAGGCTGGAAGTACCCAGAAGCCATACACTACGGAAGGTTGAAGATAACAGGCGCTTTTTTGAGCAAGTCAAAAATTGTTCAGGGCATAAGAGAAGGCCTCTACAAAGGCTGGGATGACCCGCGCCTCGCAACCTTCGCCGCTTTAAGGAAACGTGGGATAACGCCAGACGCCATCAAGAAAATGATAATTGACGTTGGACCCAAAACTGCTGATGTGACGTTAAGCTGGGAGAACTTGTACGCTTACAACCGCAAGATTCTGGATCCCCAGAGCAACAGGTACTTCTTTGTGTCAGAGCCGATTGAGTTAAAAGTTAAACATGTCCCAAAAGTTTTCGAGGCTAAGCTTCCTCTGCACCCTGAGAAGCCTGAACGGGGGTTCAGAGAATATACTGTAACGCCTAAAGGAGAAAAAGGGGCAGCTACTTTCTGGATAGCAAAGAAAGATGCCGCCAATGCAGAGGTTGGAAAGGTAATTCGGCTCATGGAGCTTTTCAATGTAAAGATAGAAAGCGTAAGCGCCGACTCGGTGGAAGCGCCGTTTGCTAGCGAATCCTACGAGGCAGTGAGAAAAACGAAAGCCCAGCTTATCCATTGGATACCCAGAGGCGAAGAGTTTCCCTGCCAAGTGGTTATGCCTGATGCGGCAGTGAACGAGGGAATCGCGGAAAGCGCCTGCAAAAAGTTAAAGCCGAACACTGTAATACAGTTTGAACGCTTCGGATTCGTTCGCATAAACGAAAACGATGCAAAATTAACTGCCTATTATGCCCACAAATAAGGACAGGTGAAAAATTGGCGTGCGCAAGCAAGACAAAGCCATAATTTGGCCAGCATACTTCGACCAGGCCAAAACAAGAAAGAAAGGACGGCGAGTTCCAAAGAGTTTAGCAGTGCAATCTCCGAAAATTGTCGAAATCAAAATAGCGGTGGAAAAGCTCGGTTTAAAACACGAGTTCGCCCCAGAAGCTGGTTACCCCAAAACTCCTTGGCTTAAGACTGGGATGATAATGGTTGAAAAGAAAGGCTCAAAAGAGCAGATAATAAGAAAAATTGCGAACCAACTTTTAAAGGTGCGAAGCGAAACCCCAAAACAGCAGTGAGCTCAGCTTTTTTCTTCTTTGCCGATGAGAATAGCGTTTATAACGCCGTCGCTGCCTGGGCGAGAGGTGACACGTGCCAGTCCCAAGCTGGTTTCTATTTCCGCGCCTTTCGTTATTACGCCTCTGCGGTTGTAATCCACGTTTGCGCGGTTTTTGACGACGCGTAAAATCTCGGTTTTCTCGGTTTTGCCGCTTTTCGGGTCAGTCACAGAAGCGTATTTGTCGTTTAAGACTTTGGTTTTGATTTTTCCGCCGTAACCTCTTGTGTTTCTCCTTTTTGGTTCTCCGAGGGTGGTTTCTGCTGGAAAGGAGCCTTTCTCAAAGTTTCTTTTCACTCTGTAGGCTCGTTTTCTGCCGCCTGTCCGTTTTCTTTTGCGTAAGCTGCCATGCCAAACTGACATTTCACATGTCCCTTTTTTAATGACTAAGTTCGAGTGTTCACTACAACCGTTATTTTGTCATATAAACGTATCCGTCTGAAATCCATTAACCTGTGTGCGATGCTATCTCGGAAAGAAAGGTAACAAATCTTCTCTGCTTAGTGCTTGCGTTTCTTGAAGTAGACTATGAGACCTACGCCAACAATAGCAACTGACGCGATGGGAGCTATGACCAATGTTATTGGGAACGGAACTTCAACGCTGAAATAGACCGTTTCAGAGGTTCCCATGTTTTCAA
>CAZXCX010000021.1:0-9505 GCA_964639375.1 uncultured Candidatus Bathyarchaeia archaeon | reverse complement strand
AGCCAAAGGCTTTCCAGCTATTCGAGTAACAGGAGAAATGGCATGTTTCCTGAAATACAACTTAACCAAAGAACTGCTGAACTATGAACGAAAACTGCACAGAATACTCGAGTTGCCAATGATTGCCATCTGCGCCTACGACGCAAAAATGCTGAACAAAAACAGAGACCCAATAAATTTGTACACAGAACTCGTTAGAATGCACAGCAAAATCCTGTTCACAGACATGGAAAACCAAATCAGAAAAATTGAAATTCGAAGCACTTAGACGTGGCACACATAGCTTAATCAGCCAGAAAACACCATAAGTCTACTTTAGTACAAAGTGCAGTATCGCTTCTTTTTCCCTCAACGAAGAAACTATCAAATCTGCGCCTGCGTTTTCCAACTCTGTTCTGGAGTAAACACCAGTAAGAACAGCAATGCAGCCCATTCTTGCCTTTTTGGCGGCTCCAACACCGAAGATAGAGTCTTCAACAACCACGCATTTTTCTTGGCTACTCCTCAGTTTCAACGCACACTTTAAGAAGAGTTCAGGATTAGGCTTCGGGTTAGAGACGTCGTCAGCGGTGACGACTGCGTCAAAAAATCTTTGAGTGTTTGTCATTTTGAGAAGATTGTTGATGACTTCCTGGTCGTTCATAGAAGCCAAGCCCAATTTGACTTTGCCCTGCAGATGTTCCAGAAGGTCTAATGAGCCATCGAACAGCTTTACATCGCCGCTCATTTCGATTTCGTTTTGAATTTTCTTTTCTAGAAGGCTCTTAATCAGCGTCTCATCGAAGCGTATCTTAGAGGAACGCAGTATTTCTCTGAAGGTTTCTGCTGAGCCTATTCCGATGCGCCGTTCAATGAATTCATCGCTTATTTTGCAGTGAACTTCGCTGAGGGCTTTTTGGAAGGAAGCTACAACTACCTGTCTGGTGTCAGCAAGGGTTCCGTCCCAGTCGAATATAACCGCTTCGAACATTTCAGAATCCAGTTTAGCCGCGGTTACTCCGAGTTTACGCCTAGCGCTTCTCGGATAAGCTGGCTTTTCTTGGCTGCTTCCTCAACCGCGCGCATCAGCGACTGCCTTATCGAACTTCCTTCAAGCTCGTATATGGCTTCGATGGTTGTTCCGCCAGGAGTTGTAACCATGTCCTTTATCTTTGCCGGATGCTCCTGCAGGTCCAGCACAAGCTTTCCAGTGCCTAAGACCGTTTGCGCCGCGCCGTATAGTGCCACGTTTCGGGGCAGGCCTACTTTCAGTCCCGCGTACATTAAGGCTTCAATTATTATGGAGATGTATCCTGGTCCGCTGCCTGTCAACGCGGTTATGGCGTCCATGTATTTCTCGTCAACTTCCTCGCATACGCCCATGCGGTTCAAAAGGGTCTTAACTTTCTCTTTGTCCTGTGGGGTTACGTTTTCTCCGCAGCAGTAAGCCGTGTAGGACGCCTGCACTAAAGCAGCAACGTTGGGCATGATCCTGACGATTTTAGCGTCGGGAATGAATTTCTTTAAAAATTTTAGGGGAACAGTGGCGGCTATGGAGATTACCAGCTTGCCTTTCACGTCGTTGTTGATTTGTTTCAGAACGTTTTCCACGTTGTTTGGTTTGACGCAGATGAAGATAACGTCGGCGTCTGCTGCGGCTTTTCGGTTGTCCGTGCTTGTGGCTACGCCTAGCTTTTCCTGTTCTTTTAGTTTTTCTGGTTGGATGTCGGCGGCGGTGATCTTGCCAGAGTATCCACTTTTCAGGAGGCTTTTCACTATGGCGCCGCCCATCATTCCTGCGCCTATCACGGCGATTTTGTCGTTCATGAGACAGTCACTCTTTGCTTTAACTACATGATATCTGTTCTTAAACTTTTGTTGTACGCTTCAAAGAAAAAGCTTGCTGCTTAAGCAATTGACACGGCCTTTCGCAGCAACTCCTGTACTGTTAAAGCGGGCGCATCCGTTCTAACGCCTCGAGAGTTGAAATGCGTTGGAAAAGCCTGAAAACCCTTATCGCGCAGTTTCTGAAGCACCGCGGAGACGGAAGGCACGGGCAAGGCTAATTTGTCGCTGATTTTGTCAATAACATAATACGTTGCTGGTGCTTCAGCCTCATCCTTTACCAGAGCCAGAAGCTTCGTGATTTTTCCGCTGTTTCGGAACGCCACGCGCGTGTTTTCTTGCGCCATTAACTCGCAGAATTGCGTGTCAAAAATTTTTCCCAGCCAAAGAGGCCCAGCCCAGTTCATTTTGGAGCCGCACTCGGGGCATTTCTCGACGCGTTCGGCGAAGGGGTTTTTTGCGGTTTCTCTGTGAAAACAGTTGAAGCAGTGCAGTATGTACCCTTGGTTTTTGACGGTGTCATCTGCCTTTTTTGCGCCGTAGGATATTCGCGCGTAAACTCGGATGTAGTGGTCTGTGGAGTGGCTGAGGACGACGCGGACGCTGATGTCGTGTTTCGCCGCAACTGTGGCTACGCACCCAGCCAAGAGTCGAACCGCAAGCTCGTGGCAGTACTCGGTGCGCAGCGGTTTTCCCCCGTACTTTCTTACACAAGCTTTCGCGTGAACTCCGCACAGCGGCGCCAGATCGGTTGCAGTGGCGGCTAAGAAGCCGTTGTTGCGCAGGGCTCTGATGGCTGAATCCAAGTAAGGCACGGGAGAACCGAATGGATCAACATCCACTATGTCAAATCTTTTGCGAGGCGCGCCGTAGCAGCTTAAAAGGCAGTTCGCGTCCTTGTGTTTCACTGTGACGCGATCCTGAAGCCCGTTCAAGTGCACATTGTGTTTTGCGAGTTTGACGGCTCTCTCGCTGATGTCGCTTACCACAACTTTTTTGACGCGGGAAATTTCGGCTGCGAAGCGGACACCTCTAATTCCCGAACTCGTTAAGGGTTCACATATGGAAATTTCCCTGTTAACAATACGCTGATGAGCTTGGAAGGCTAAAACGGATATGTCGCGGTTCAACTCCATGACTGGGTTGTAGAACACTGGCGCTTTGGAGGGCGCGTAATCGGAAGGCTGGCTCACGAAAGCGTCAAGTTTCGGAACCACAGCTTTTACTTTGCCTTCTTTCACCGTTTCGCATGGAAAATCCGTTTTGAAACCTTCTGCCATTGTTTGGTTATGCTCCAGTGCGGGAAACGTGTTGTTTATGAGAAGAAATTTATGGGGCATATTAGACTTCTGGTTTATTACAGGTGTGTATGCCTTGCCTAAGCGTGTGCTGCTTTTGACTGGAACCCCAAGTGTCGGAAAAACCACTGTGCTGATGAAGACAGTTAACGCATTGAAAGAAAGAGGAATCCGCGTGGGCGGATTGATAAGCCGCGAAGCCCGCGAAGGCGGAACGCGCGTAGGCTTCGAAATCCTAGACCTAACCAGTTCCAGACGCGGCTGGCTCGCACATGTCAACCAGAAAAGCGGTCCGCAAGTGGGTAAATACCGCGTCAACATCGAAGACCTCAACACAGTCGGCGCTCAGGCTGTAACAGAAGCGGTGGAAAAATGCGAAGTTATCGCCATAGATGAAATTGGACCCATGGAATTGTTTTCTGAAAAATTCAAAGAAGCCGTACGAAAAGCACTGGAGAGCCGCAAGCTTGTCTTGGCCGTTGTACACTGGAAAGCACAAGATAAACTGATAAACGAAGCAAAAAAGAAAGAAGACGCAGAAACAATTACTGTAACAAAAGAAAACAGAGAAAAACTACACGAACAAATAACAGAAAAAGCCCTAAAAGTCTTGCCAGAACCCTAACCTTAACCTCGCGCTTCACGCCGTAGTTCAATGTATATATAAGGGGGCTATAGTCTCTGTACACTACTAGTTCTCTAGAATAAGGCATGCTTTTCTAAAGTTTTATAGCTTGCATTTCACAATTAGCCATTTTCGGGAAGTTTACACATGTTAGTTGCGGGTGTGGACGAGGCAGGTCGCGGCTGCGTAATCGGCCCCTTAGTCATCGCAGGCTTCTTGATGAAAGAAGAAAACCTGCCCTTTCTAGCCCAGTTAGGCGTGAAAGACTCAAAACTTCTCTCGCCGAAAAAACGCGGAGCCCTAGCCGCGGAAATCGCGCGTTTAGCAGAAAAGCACCTGATCGTAAAGTTGGCGCCTAAAGAAATCGACCGCGCAGTGGAAAGCAAAAGAAAACTGCACAAACTGAACAGGCTGGAAGCGCAGACAATGGCGCAGATAATAAACGCCCTAAAGCCAGACATAGCTTACGTTGATGCCGCTGACGTGGTTGAAGACCGCTTCAAATACCACATCCAAGAAGACTTAACAGTCAAAGCGAAAATCATTTCGAGACACAAAGCTGACAGGATTTACCCTGTTGTTTCCGCCGCGTCTATTATTGCGAAAGTGGAACGCGACAAAGAAATTGCGGCTTTAAAAGGCATGTACGGTGACTTCGGCAGCGGATACTTGACAGACCAGAAAACCATGCGCTTCCTGAAACAGTGGCTGCAAACTCACACTGAATACCCCGACTGCGTGAGAAAATCTTGGAAACCCGCAAAGCGAGCCAAAAACGAAAAGGGCACGGTGCAAAAGAAACTCGCCTAAACGCTAGCAATCAAGTCCTCAGGCGTACGCATCTCAGATAACTCGTCAATGCAAACGCAGAACAGGTCCTTGCTGGGGTATTTTCGTTTTTCCGTGATCAAAACTGGATACGCACGAACCACTCGGCATATGCTTAGGAGTTCTTCCACTCTATTATTCAAATTCCTTTCGCCGTTCACGGCCACGCTGCCCATTATCACGTACTTGCCGTTTGGAACGTTCATGATAAAATCGAAAGGCGCCTTGTGAACGGGAGAAATGTCGCAGAAAGCGAATTTCCTGAAAAGTTTTTGAAGAATCACTTTTCCAGTGATGGCGTGTTTCGCTTTTATAAGGAGGCATTGGCTTTGTTTTCGTGTTCTTTCAAGAACGTTTATAGGCTTCGCCACTGGAACCCCCAGCGTTTTAGCTAATTTGTACGCTGACGCCACTGACGCTCTGGTCATGCCTCTTTCATAACCGTAAAGGGTTCTGCGGGAAACGCCTATCATTGCCGCAAGCTTGCCAACGGAGAGGCCCAGCTCCTTCCGTCTCTTCTCAATAAGTGCACTGTCAATTTTAACAGTATAGCCTCCTGGCCCTGCGTAGATTAACGGGTTCGCCGTTTGGAGCGCTATGTTCTTTATGGTTTTCTCTGTTATCACGAAAACCGCGTTTCGCGAGTACACCGTGTCATCTTCTAGGGGTTTGCCATGCGCTTGCTGGCTGATTATCAATGAGATAGCTGAAAGGCGACCAGCTATTACCTTGAGCTCTCGAGAGTCCTGAGCGGAAAAGGTGTCCACGTCAGAGTTAACTTTTACCAGAACGGTTTTGTCGTCTTTCCTTGCTGCGAAGTCGAAGCAGCTTGGGCGTGAACAGCATATTTGGGAAACCTGAAAGCCCGCTTCTTTCAGCGCGACCCCGAGGTGGACCGCGTTTTCCATTTCCCAATGATTCATTCTGCCGTCACATGAGGTATCAGACTGCACTGGAAAATATAAACAATACTTTTTAGCGGGAAGGCTAGCGCTCTCTGGAGGCTGTTTAGTGTAGGTAGCCTATGGAAAATCAGACCTCTATACCTCTAACGTTTTCAGAATTCTAGAAACTAGTGCGTGGAAAAGACTATAGCCCCCTTATATAAAGGCTGAACTTTTGCTTGAAGTTCAGGTTAGATTTTTGCTCTTTTATCGTTGTGCCACTATCATGGCATGCGCCTTGTCATATGGCTCTAAACGCACGATTTCCTTAACGTCGAAGCCTCGTTTCTTCAAGACTTTAGCTTCCTGCTTGTAAACTGCAAGCGGGTCCTTCGTCACGTCAATGCTTTGCGCTTTAACAGCCAGCATAACCCACCCCGCTTCCTTAAGGAAAACGTCGGCGTTATCAGCTAAAATCTTGGCTTGTTCAGGCTGAGCTATGTCACAGTAAATACAATCCACTTTTCCCGGAATGAACATGGCGTACTTCTCTGGAAAACGCGCGTCCTCAAGAAACGGCGACATATTAAGCCTGTACGCCGCAACGTTGTTAACCAATTCTCTCAGGGACCTTGAAGCGAATTCCACACAGTAAACGTGTCCTTTTTCGCCAACGATGTCTGAAACATGGCTCGGCGTGGTTCCAGACGCCGCGCCCAGATAAAGAACCTGATCGCTTGGCGCGATGGGAACAGTCTGCACGCCCTTGAGGATAGCGGCTGCCAGTTTGCTCCTGAAAGCGTCCCAAACGCGGTATTCAACCCTCTTGAAGCGGATAAGCCTCTCGCCGTAAACGGTTCTGCCCGGCGCCAAGTTCCGCGTGGCTAACCGTTGCGCGCCGTCTTCCAATGTAGCCTGATAGATTTCCGCGAACTGCGGGTGAGGTTTAACCTTTACGTGCACGCCTGTTCTTTCTCCGTTTCTGGTCTCGCCATCGTTGCTCCCTACGCTCTGGTCGCTGTTCCCTCCGTTCAAACCTCGGCTTCTTCTCTTTCGGTGGCGGCGGCTCCTTGTACTTCTTGCGGATCTCCTCAATTCTCTTGTCCACATCAGCCTTCAAAGCGTCGCCGACAAATTTGCCTCCAAAGGCATCAATCCGCGCAGCAATGGCTAGTTTCCCAGCCAAAGCTCTGGCGATTTTGCCTCTCTGCCACCGTTTAGCGTCATGCAACAATGCATGTTGGAAGATCAAGCCGTGCTTTGGCGGTCTAGCTCCCGTTTTCAACGAGCGGAACAAGGCTTTCTCCGCGCCCAAAACTTGAATCGTGCTGGCTGGTCTCATGGCTAAGTTCTGTAAGCTGCCAGCTATAGCGATTAATCGTGCGCCCAGAAGCGAGCCGGCTATCGCTCGGGTGTTAGGCGCCACTTCCTCCATGGTCTTATCAACGTAGTTCTCCATGTTCTTTCGCAATTCGTATAGCTCCAGTACGTTCCGGCTTAAGGCTTGAATTTCTGCTAAGTCTTGTTCTGCTATGTCAGCGCCCATGGATGTTTCAGCCGCCTTGGCGGTTATCTCAGCTTTTTCTTTAGGAATCGATTCTTTCTCGAGGGTTTCAAACGAAAAGTTATCTCTGTAACCCAGATTCATAACAAGGCGCGCGTAGGTTTCATGCTTTTCGATTAATCGGTCAAGCTCGGGAAAATGGATGCCGTACCATTCTCTGAGGCGACCCATGAACAGGTTCACGGTCCTGTCCAAATCATCAAGAGTCTGAATTGCCTGAGCGATTATCAAGTCCCTCTTTTCAGCAGCGCCTTTTATCCTCAATTTGGCGAGTTCCATGCTGACATTATGATTCCAGAGACTGAGCTCTTTTGCATCTTTAACAAAGCCCGTTTCAACCGCAATTTGCTCCATGCGAGCGCGTAGGCCTTCAGTCTCAGAAGTTTTCAAAACTTCCGCTTTGATGTTCAGCTTTCTTTGTGCTTCACTGGCTATGTCTGCGTTTTCGAAAGCAAAAGCGTCATAACCAGCGTTCTGAAGCAGAGTGAGCATGGATGTAATCTCAGAGATTTTTCCAGCTTCAATTTTCATTATGCTTTTGGCTGCTGCCTGCGGCTTCTTCGGAAACAAGACTTTCTCTATGAGAGCGTTTTGCTCGTCAAAAGCCACAACTCCGAAAGTAAATTGAATTATAGTCGCTTTCATGACATAAGCCTCGTTACAAGCTAACTATTGCATGGCATTGTCCTAATAAATAGTTGTTGCTGTTAATGAAAAAAGCATTGGTTGCTGAATTGCCGCAATAGCTAACGTTTAAACTCTTGCTCTAACAATAGGTATCTGCAATTTGAGAGGGGGAACTCGAGTGTGGTGAGGCTTCCGCATCGTGCACGCGGCGTAAAAGTTCTAAAAGCCGTTTCGTCACCTCTCAGGCTGCAAATCTTGAACTTGCTTTCCGATAAGAGCGCCCTCTCCTACACCGAGTTGATGACCTCGCTAAAGATGAACCCGAGCAGAGACGCGGGAAGATTCGCCTACCACCTGAAATTTTTGCTCAAAGCAGACTTGGTCGAAGCAGACGCAGAAGCAAAAAAGTACTGCTTAACCGACCTGGGCAAAATGGTTCTTGACGTGGCGGACAAAGTAGAAAAGAAAGCCTTTACACCAAGAGGAATGCTTGTTCGCACCTCACAGTTTACGCTGGAAGAGTTTGACGCGAACAAAATCGCCAATTCGCTTATAAAAGAAGCCAAAGTGCCAGCCGAACTCGCGCAGAAAGCGGCTAAGGAAGCGGAAAAGCGCCTGCGTAAGTCGAAAACCAAGTATTTGACAGCGCCTCTGGTCAGAGAAGTTGTGAATGCGATTCTGGTTGAGAAGGGACTTGAGGAGTATCGCCATAAGCTCACGCGGTTGGGCATGCCAGTTTATGAAGTAACCGCTTTGATAGACGCTAAAGATAACGCTAAAGGTTCATCAGCTATGCTTTCGAAAGCGGGAAGAACAGTGTTCGGAGAATATACGCTTTTGAACGTTTTTCCAAGAGACATTGCCGACGCTCATGTATCCGGTGCACTTCATGTGAATGAGTTAGGCACGTGGATTTTGAAGCAAAACGAAGTGGTGCATGACTTGCGATTTTTCTTTCAAAACGGCCTTAAACTGGCTAGCCCACTTCAAATCTCAGAGGGCCCTCCTCAAAATTTTGAAGCTGCATTGTCAATTGCCTTTACTGTTCTCTCACACACCAGCAGGGAAATAAACGAAATGCAAACTTGCGATTACTTCAACGTGTTTCTCGCCCCTTTCATAAGGGGAATTGACGCTGCAAGGGTAAAAGAAAACCTGCGCATATTCATATTGAATGTTCATCACCACGCAGAGACTGCGCTGGGACTGGATCTTTCAATTCCAAAATTCATTGCAGACAAGGCAGCTGTTGGGCCTGAGGGAAAAGCGTTTGGTAAATATGGAGACTTTGCCGAAGAGAGCCGATTGTTGGCGTCGCTTGTCATTGAAGCGTTCGAGGAAGAAAGCTCTCCGAAACCCTTGCTTAACCCCAAACTTATTCTTAAAATAAACAATGAAGCGTTAGCAGATGAACGGGCAAGGGCAGTTCTTCTGAAAGCTCACAGTTTGGCGGCGGAAAGGGGAACCCCATACTTTGCTAATATGCTGCAAAAAGAAGGAGAATACACGGTTTTTTCTGCTTCAGGCCTCAAACTCAAGGCAGATTTGACCGGGGACTGGGAAACGGACACTTTACGAACAGGCTGCCTCGGAATCGTAACAATTAATCTGCCTCGAATCGTTCACGAAAGCGAGAAGGACAAAAACAAGTTTTTTGAAATCTTGAAAGAACGATTCGAACTGGCAGCCCGAGCCTTAAGAATCAAATACAGGGCACTTAGACAGCGCGGGAGAAGCTCACGCCCATTCATAATGCAGAGATCCAACGGTGATACGTATTTCAGGCTTGAAAACTGTTCACGCATAATAAATTTTGCAGGATTCCGGGAATCTGTGGAAACCTTCTGCGAGAAAA
>CAZXCX010000020.1:0-9752 GCA_964639375.1 uncultured Candidatus Bathyarchaeia archaeon | reverse complement strand
CTTTGACTTCCAGTTTCTGGTTTTTTATTGTAACTACCCAATCGCCGCCGTTAGGCCCAGTGATGTTTATCTGAACTGTAACATCGATACCCGAGGCTTTGTCTGGTTTGAATCTACTGGGCAACACTTTTTCGAAAAACTCTTTAGGCGTTTTAGCCTCCGTCACTGCCTCATCTTCCTTGCTGTTTTCTGCTATTCTACGGTATTCTGTGTTTTGAACTTTTCCTTTAGCTTAGCCAAATTCGTTGCATCTCTGCCAGCCAGCGTCATAGCCAAAAGCTGAATCTTGGCGCCTTCTTCAACCATTTCATTCAGGCTACAAGCCGCTTCTATAGTTGAGCCAACGGTTACGATGCCATGATTTTCAAGAATCACCGCGTCGTAATCCTTAATCTTTTTTTGTACTGCCTCTGCAAGTGCTTTCGAACCAGGAGCTTCAAAAGGAACAACGGGAACTCCATTCGGGAGAAGCATAAACATCTCTATTTGTAACGGGAGAATTTCAGTTTTTGCGATTCCAAACGCCGTCGCTGTGGGTGCGTGCGTGTGCACGACCGCTTGCACATCCTTCCGCGCTCTGTAGATAGCCGCGTGTATTGGAGTCTCCACAGAAACGTTTAATTCTCCTCTAATTTTGTTTCCTTGTAGGTCTACGAGAACCAGTTCTTCAGGCTCCAAGATTTCCATACGTACTCCAGAAGGTTTTATCAGAAACGTATCTGTGCCGGGTATTCTGGCGCTGATGTTTCCGCTAGTTCCTCTTACTAGCCCATGATCATGCAGTTCCCTGCTTGCTTTCACTATTTTTTTGCCGACATCTTTAATCGTCTTAGTGCTCATTTTTCGTTTCCACCTCATCTGAACAGGTCTACTTCTTTTGGTCTTGTGAGTTCCTTTGCCGACGCGTTTTCGGCTGTTTGATAATTGTATCCTCTTATGATGGCGACAGGTATCCCTTCGTTCGCCTGCCCTATCACAAGCTCTGCAGCAGATGCCAGTTCATCAGCAACGGCGGTTTGTTTTATTTTCAGAACGTATCCGAACAGGTCTTTTTCTCCGCGTCTATCCCTTATGGATTTGATTCCAGCTACGCCTATCGCCACGTTAATCTCTCCCATCCTTAAAGGGCGACCATGAGTATCCGAAACAATTACGGCAACATCGCAACCAGTCAGACTTTTTATTTTTTGCCTAATCTTCTGTGCGGACGCGTCGGGGTTTTCAGGCAGCAACACCACGTTTCTTTCGCCTTTAATATTAGACCTGTCCACTCCCGCATTTGCGCAAACTATCCCATTTTTGGTCTCTGTGATGAGACTGTTGGGGCCCATGCGCACGATTTCTTTTGTTTCCCGAAGAATTACCTCTACTAAAGCAGGTTCTTTACCGGTTTTTTGCGCTATTTCCTTTGCCCGTTCCGAAGGCGAGACTTCGTCGAGGTTAACAATGTTTCCCTCGGCTTTCGAAACAGCAACGTGAGTGATTACTATTACGTCTTTTTCTTGTATGGGCGTGTTCTGTTTTTTAGCTGCGTTATAGATGAGTTCAGCTATGTTGTCTCCTTTCGTTATTAATGGTAAATTCTCAACAGCAATTATTTTAACGGCGTTCACCGTTGCATACCTCGCTTTTCCTAAGCATGAATGGCTACTATGCAATAAAACTTAAGGTTATCTATGTTCTTCAAAAATGCTCACAGCTTGCTGTGCAGTCGCAGAGGAGAACGCCATCCGCCTGAAACTGCCATTCTTATTTGAAATTGTTTTCGATTTGAGTAGGTAATCCGAACGTGGTGGTTTCGGGAAGGTTTTAAAACCATGTATATTCTATACATTTGTTCAGAAAAGTTGCTTCGCTGAAATGAGGGAGCATCCAAACTTGGGAATCGATAACCTCAATCGCATTTTCAATCCTAAGCGAATCGCTGTCATCGGTGCAAGCGAAAGAGAGGGTTCCATAGGCGCCAAAATTCTCCGCAATTTGATAGGGGTGGGCTACAAAGGGGCGGTCTTTCCTGTGAACAGTTTCAGACAGACAGTGCAGGGTATTACCGCCTATCCAAGCATAAGCAGAATCACTCGGACAGTGGATCTTGCGATTGTTGCGACGCCAGCGCACACGGTGCCACAGATAGTTGAAGAATGTGGAAAAGCAGGGGTTTCAGGAATAATCATAAGCTCCGCAGGTTTTAGAGAAGTCGGAGAAGAGGGTGTAGTTCTTGAGAGGCAAATACTTGAGCACCAAAAGAAGTACAGTATGCGCATTATTGGCCCTAACAGTTTTGGCGTGATTAGACCGAGAATAAACCTCTACGCCACTTTTGCGGGTAAGCTGGCGAGTCCTGGAAAAATAGCATTCATCTCCCAAAGTGCTGCCTTATGCGCTTCAGCTTTGGACTGGGCATCTGAGGCTCACGTCGGATTCAGCGCCGTGGTTTCAACAGGTTCAATGCTTGATGTGGATTTCGGAGACTTAATTGATTATTTCGGGGCTGACGCTCAGACCAGAAGTATCGTACTTTATGTTGAATCCATAAAAAACGCGAGAAAATTCATGAGTGCAGCACGAGGCTTCGCCAGAACCAAACCCATTGTAGTAGTCAAAGCTGGCCGGTTCCAAGAAAGTGTCGTCCCCACGCTGTCTCACAGTGGTTCTTTGGGAGGGGAAGACGCTGTCTATGACGCCGCGTTTAGGCGTGCTGGTATTGTCCGTGTCGAGGCTATGATTAATCTTTTTAATTGTGCAGAGGCTTTGGCGATGCAGCCCAACCCGGCTGGACCTAATCTAACAATCATTACTAATGCTGGTGGTCCTGGGATAATGGCTACTGACCAGCTTATAGCTAGAGATGGAAAACTTTCGCAGTTGAGTGCCGAAACAGTTCAAGCTCTGAAGCGTGTTTTGCCATCTTATTGTAGCACAGTAAACCCCATCGATATTTTTGAGGAAGCTACACCCGAAAGGTTTAGAAATGTAATGGATATATGCCTAAAAGACCCCAACAGCGACGGCTTCCTGTTAGTATATGCACCTCAAGCAGCGGCGGACCCATTTGCTATAGCAAAGGTAGCAGTGGACCTAGCAAAACAAACCAAGAAACCCATTCTCACATCTTTAATGGGTGAAGACAGCCGTTGCCGAAAAGCACGAAGAATTCTGCAACGACATGGTATTCCTGCGTTCACAACACCTGAACAAGCCGTCTCAACCTTCATGTACATGTACAGCTATACTCAAAACTTGGAGCTTCTGTACCAAACGCCAGAAGAGCTAGCTGTGGAGCTAGCTGGTCCAACGAGTCTCAAGGCGATTTTAAGGCGAGCTTACTGTGAAGGCCAGCGAGTCCTCAGTTTGCCAGAGTCTCTGCGTTTCTTAGACGCATACAATATTCAAACTGCAAGAACGTTGGTTGCTCGGACCCCTCATGAAGCTGACGCTTTGGCTTCAAAACTGGGCTATCCCGTTGTCATGAAAGTTTTGTCTCCTCAGGTTACCCACAAATCCAAAATCGAAGGGGTTGCTCTCAGCATCTGTTCTTCGTTAGAAGTTCAAGCTTCCTTTAGTGAACTAGCTAAAAAAGTCAAAAAATATGATAGCACGGCTGAGTTCCACGGCGTTGCGGTCCAGCCCATGATTCACAAAAATGGATACGAGTTGCTTATAGGCTGCAAAAAAGACCCCCAGTTTGGTTCTGTCATCCTTTTCGGTATGGGGGGAACTGATGCCGAATTGTTCAGGGATGTTGCCATCGGTTTTCCCCCGCTGAATCAGGTGCTTGCGAGAAGGCTTATAGAGAACACGGCTATTTACAAACGCGCGTTGTCCACTGGGCTTCCATTTGATGTTAAGATTCTTGAAGAAGTTTTAGTCAAGTTTTCGCAGCTTGTCATAGATTTTCCAGAAATTAAAGAAATTGACATAAACCCATTGATTGTAGACAAAAACAGTGCTGTTGCGGTTGATGCTCGCGTCGTCATAGATGCTGACCGAATAACGCAGGAAATTGGGCCTCATGGGCACCTCGTCATTGCTCCTTACCCGCGCAGGTACATTTCTGAATGGAAGTTGAAAGATGGAACCTGTGTCTTGCTTCGCCCTATAAAACCTGAAGATGAAAAGCGATTTGATGAACTTTTTAAGTCCCTCTCTGAAGAAACGATGCGGCTTAGGTTTTTCGAGATAATAAAAGAAATGTCACATGAAACGTTGACGCGCTACTGCAATCTGGATTACGACCGAGAAATCGCCATAGTAGCGGAACTTCAAGATAGCAAGCAAATAGTCGGCGCGGCGCGGTTAATTGTTGAACCTGACGGGAAAAGCGGCGAGTTCGCTGTTCTAGTGGGCGATAAATGGCAAGGCCTTGGGCTTGGATCCAAGCTTATGGACTCTCTTGTTGAGGTTGCCAAGGATATGCGGCTGGAGAAGATCTACGGCTACATGATTGCTAGTAACTACAAAATGTTGGGTATATGTAATAAAAAAGGATTCAAGGTGGAGACGCTTGATGATAATACCACCATAGCGTCCTTAACCTTGTCTTGACTTGGCTATTCTTTTACAATTTTCTTGGCGATTTCAGTTGCGATTATGCCGTCTTCTACTGTTACCTGCGTCTTCTTGTTATTGATGATGCAGTTTATGAAGTGCGTGTCTAGCTGGCGGTGACCCCAAACTTTTGTGCCCTTCGCTTCTACGTCTATTTCTTCTGGGAAAAAGGGCAAACAAAAAAGCAAAAGGTATATGGATCGCGGGGCTAAAAGATCTATCACTTTCTGAACTTTTGGAGTTTTCCTAATAGCTCTTTATCGCCTTCAGGGTCTCCAGCGCATGTTGCGATTATGCCATCTACAAGGCCTTCCAGCTTTGCCGCGTATTCTTCAACGTGGTCCATAGTTGTGGTGATTGGCCACCCAATCATTTTTACAATCTCTGCGTTTCTAGGCGTTCCCACCAAGAAGTACGCGTAGATGGGCTTGTTTAGACGTTTGCACTCTTTGGCTACCTGCTCCAATATGGGGAAGGATTTATCTTCAAGCCTCATGAAGAAGATAAAGTCCCATGCACCCTTCGCTCGGGCAATAGTCTCCTCCACAGATCGCCGTGCCGTAAGTAAGCAACCTAACTTCAGATTTTTGACGCGTACTGTTGTGCGTAAGAAATCTCGAGCTTCCTCGGAGGATTTTAACATCTTTATAGGTTCTCCATACTTAGGAACGTCGCCCATGGTAAGCGCAAGACCGTCAAGACTTATGGCATCCGCCGCTAACGCCAGACCTCCTACTTCGACTGGACCTTTGTAGTGTAATATGAATATGGGCACTATCCATTTGTCAGGGTATTTAGCTTTGAGTACACAACTCACAGCTGTACCGCTGGGTGCTGGAACACCAGCAGCGCTGTCAGTGACGTTCCATCCGTCAACTAGATCCTTGGTTTCTTCGGCAAGCTTCAGAAATTTGCGTGTTGGAACAAACTCATGTAATATTTTCATCGAGACATCATCTCGGCTAAAGGGAAGATAGGTTGGGATTAAAAAATCTTTTGTACATGCAAAGTGAGCTTTCTAACGTTACGCTTTTCTTGCTGTTGAAGGCATGGTTATTTGCTGGGTGTGTGTGGATTAAATTTTAACCGAAAAAAATCACCTCGGGGTTACCGCACCTCTCTCTGCTTTCTGCTCCGTACTCAGTGCCGAACCTCAGCAACACCTCTTAGAAGGCCCGCTGGCATCCTACAAGCAGGAGCCCCCCGCTCACCAATTTTTTATTTTTTTTCGATTAAAATTTAATTCCCAACACAAGGAGATTTTGAATTTAGGTTGTCTTTTTTTGAAGAAAAATTTAAAAACAAGTGGCAATTTATATTTCTTTGTTCCATTAGATGACCCGTTGAGGTATACAACTTTGCAAGGAAAAGCTATTTGGATATTAGGTTTCTTTTCTTTTCTGGCAGGATTGAACGCAATTAACGCGATAATTCTTTTGGACCAGCTGGGACCAGAGGGCATACTCCAGCCTTACTTGATTGATATCCTAACTGGGGGAATTCGAGTAGATATTTATCTAATTGTTTCCATACTTGCAACGTTGGTTTTCCTTGGGGCGACCTCCATCAAATTAGTAACCGAGTTATCAAATAAGTCCCTGCTTAATGAGATTAACGCAAAAGTGGATACTTTAGAGAGTGGTCAAAAGCTCCAACAAAAGTTTCTAGAAAGTTTGCAGGCGAGGGTGTTCCTAGTCGACGAAAGCCTAGACAGTTTTAGGAAGGAAGTCGCAAAAGGGCTTAGTAAGCAAGGAGAGGAGATAAAACAGGTTCACGCGAACTTAGTCAATAGATTTGACACTAAATTAGCTGATGCCAAAAATGGAATTACGAGGCAACTTAGTGAGCAAGAAGAGGAAATGAAACAGATTAACGCGAACTTGGTCGATCTATTTACCAAAAACTTGGCTGATGTCAAAGATGAAATGGCGAGGCAACTTGGAAAAATGGGAAATACTATGGCGAGACATGAACAAAGAAACAGAAAGAGCGTAAAAGCCATTTTGAAGCAGGAGGGTGAAATCGCAGACATCAGATTGAAACTAGAACAGTTAGAAGATGAGCTTGCCAAGCCAAAACCACAAATAACAAGTCAAAGCAATCCAGAAGAGGTTAAGGGAATAGGGGAAAATACTGGGAATGAGCTGAGAGAAATGGGAATAACGAATGTAGGCGAACTAATTTTGACAGACCCTGCGGTAATCGCGGAGAAAATAGGCGCATCTGAAAAGACGGTTGAGAAGTTGCAGGGAAGAGCCCAGCTCGCGATGGTTCCTAGCGTAAAAGAGAAAGACATGATCTTATTGGAAGAGGTCGGCATCATGAATAGAAAAGAACTGGCTGATCAAGACCCGCTTGAACTCGGCAGGAAAATAAACGGCGTCTTCAAGGTTTGTGTTGAGAAGGGAAAAATCTCAGAAGCTGAAAAACCAACAATCGAAGAGATATATTCTTGGATAAAATTTGCAAGAGCCTAACTTAGCTGGAAAGGTCAAATTTTGATCCAAACCAAATGAAAAGGCATGCCTCAAGAATGTACAGTTGAAACAGGCTGTTTTCCTCAACTTCATGCAGCCCCGTCAAAAGTTGGTTGGACTAAATTTTCACCTGTGTGCTTGCTAAATGGTGCAATCCATATAAAATCTTTTACATTGAAATCCTACTTGTTTCAAGGAAACGTAAATAAATCATAAAACGAAAGTATATCCGCTGAGAAAAACATGAAGATCGCAGTTTCTGGCAAAGGCGGAGTCGGCAAAACCCTCATCGCAGCGGGTCTTGCGCGCGGTTTTGCTGAGAGAGGATTAAAAACAATAGCCATAGATGTAGATTCTTCGCCGAATCTAGCTTTAACTTTAGGCTTATCCACAGAAGAAGCCCGCAAAATAGTGCCCATATCTGAGAACAAGGAACTTGTGGAATCCAAAACTGGCACGGGCTACTCCGGCGTTTATCGTCTATCCTTCACCGTGGACGATATCGTCCGCGATTATGCGATAAGCACTCCTTTTGGCGTTAACTTGATAGTTATGGGCACTGTTAAAGCGATGGAGTCGGGTTGCATGTGTGCTCCAAACGCTGTTATCCGCGCTTTGCTTCGTCACCTAATCGTTGAGCGTAACGAAGCTGTTGTTCTAGATCTCGAAGCAGGTGTTGAGCACATTGGCAGAGGCACCGCGAGGCAAGTCGACGCGTTGCTGATTGTGGCAGATTCAAACCTGAAATCGCTTGAGACAGCTAAGCACATACACGATTTGGCTGCGAACGCGGGAATGAAACAGCTCTACCTTGTCGCAAACAGGGTCATGAACGAAACTCAGAAAGAAGCCATCAGAAGTTTTGCCGAGAAAAACGGTTTATCTATCCTCACGTTTATTCCGTTTGACGAGAAAGTGACTGAGGCGGACATGCGTGGGGAAACTCCGCTTAAATATAAGGAAATGGAAGCGGTAAGAACCATAGACAATATATGTGAGGCTCTTGTTAAGAAAAATATCTGACAAGTTGTGTGTAAAGCGTAAAATGAAGAGGCTGTTACGCGTATGAAAACTTTGGTCACAATCGGTCGTGGAGGAACTGGCAAATCGAGTTTCGTGGCTTTGATGACAAAATGTTTCATCGAAAACGGTCAAACGCCATTGTTGCTGGTGGATGCTGACCCAGACCAGAATCTCGCCGAAATGGTTGGAATCGACCTGAAAGAAGCTGGAAAGCACACGATTTCTGAGTTGCTTGTAAGCACGTTCATAGAACAAGGCGGAACCACGGTCGGCGTTCCGCCCACAGAAAGAATAGAAAGCAAGATTTGGGCGAATGGCTTGTTTGAAAGCGATGATTTTGATTTTCTAGCCCTCGGCACCAAATGGGTTGAAGGTTGCTATTGTATGCCAAACTCTGCTCTGAAGGGCGCGCTGGAATCGTTAACCAAGAGCTATAAGTATGTGCTCATCGACTCTCCGGCGGGACTTGAACACTTAAACAGAAGGATAGCATCAAAAGTGGATGATATTTTTGACATTATTGATCATTCAAAAAAATCCGTTGACCATGTCAAACGGGCATATCGCATTGCTCACGAGGTCCAAATAGAGTTTAGCAACTTTTACCTTATAGGCGGTTACAGGTTTCCCGAGAACTTGGCAAATCAGATTGAAACCTCTCTGAAATTCAAGTATTTAGGGAAGATAGGCCCTGACGAACGATTAGACGAATATGTTTTTGCTGGCCAGTCTTTACTTGACCTGCCTTTAGACAGCGTGGCTTACACCTCTGTGAAGGAGATAATGAAAAACGCAGGCTATCTATGAAACATTCTGTCCTTTTACTTTATTTTTTCCAAGCTTGCATTTCTATAAACGCATCATGACTTTTGCTCAAAAATTCTGGAAAAGTTTAAAAAGATTGTAATGTTGGTTCTAGTAAAACCTTTACAGAGGTTTAGAATTGACCAGCAAAAACGTGCACGTGAAAATAGGTGAAATGAAGACCAATATGGGTCTTATTAAAAATCTTGAATTATCCATAGGAAAAGTTGTTGATGACTCTTGGGCGGAGCCCATGGGACCCACACCAATGCCAAGCTTGACCACTCTGAGAGACTGGGACATGTTGCTCCTTAACAAGTACAAGCCCTTTTACATGCCAGATTGTGACTTGTGCTGTCTCTGCACTTATGGCAAGTGCGATTTGACAGCGGGAAAACGTGGAGCCTGTGGACTCGACATAGGTGCGCAGTCATCCCGTATAGTCCTTCTGGCTTGCAGCATAGGTGCAGCAACCCATACGGGGCACGCTCGACATGTAGTTGATCACTTAATCGAAAAATACGGTCGACGGCATCCTATCGACGTAGGCGGCTTAAACGTCAAGGTTGAAGCTCCAGTTACTAGGCTTGTCACTGGAATAAAACCTGAAACTCTCGGAGACTTGGATGAAGTTCTGACATACTGCGAGACACAGGTTACCCATTTACTCTCTGTTGCACACACAGGTCAAGAAGCGAATAACTTAGATTTTGAATCAAAGGCTTTCCACGCTGGTAGGATTGACCAGGTAGGCATGGAAGTCGCGGACATGGCTCAAATTTCCGCCTTTGACTTTCCAAAGGCTGACCCTGAAGCACCACTCATTCAAATGGGCATCGGAACAATCGACACATCAAAACCAGTTATTTTATGCATTGGTCACAATGTTGTGCCTTCAGT
>CAZXCX010000019.1:0-10350 GCA_964639375.1 uncultured Candidatus Bathyarchaeia archaeon | reverse complement strand
AAAGGCAGTATCAAAGCGGCTGAAACGATGCTTAGACAGCTGAGGAGTAAAAGCATGCTGGGCTTGCTCTTATAGAAAGGTCGCCGTCTTGTTCTGATTACGAAAACAGCCAAAGTCTGGGTGCACAGTGATTCAATAAACCAGGCGGTTTGAAACAGAGGTTCAGTTGCGTTAAACACGAAAAGCATAATGAAGAATGTTAGGAAGTCAAAGATGGAGCTTATCGGTCCAAGAAAAACCATGAACTTCCTTATTAAAGAAATGTCCAATTTCTTTGGTTTGCTTACATATTCTGGGTCTACATTATCAGTAGGTATACTCAATTCGGATAAATCGTAAAGCAAATTGTTGAGAAGAATCTGTATAGGGAGCATAGGCAAAAAGGGCAGAAACAGAGAGCCCCCAGCAACGCTGAACATGTTCCCGAAGTTTGAGCTTGTTCCCATCAGGATATACTTCATTGTATTGCCGAAAGTCTTTCGGCCTTCCAAAACTCCATCGTGAAGAACGCGCAGTTTCTTTTCTAGAAGTATTATGTCTGCGGACTCTTTTGCAACGTCTACTGCGTTGTCAACAGATATGCCTACATCCGCCGTTTTTAATGAAGGTGCATCGTTGATGCCGTCTCCTAGATAACCAACCACATGGTGATTGCTTTTCAAAGCGTGCAGTATTCTGTCTTTTTGAGCAGGCGTGACTCTCGCAAAGATATTTGCTTTCTCAACTACTCTGGCCAGAGCGTCATCCTGCATTTGAAGAATCTCGCTGCCTAGGACGATGCCTTTGATTTCAAAATCCAATTGCTCACAGGTCTTTCTTGTCACTATCTCGTTGTCGCCTGTGAGAATCTTCACTTCTACCCCTGCCTTGCTCAGAAGCTGCAGGGATTCCTTAGCCGTCTCTTTGGGCGGGTCAATAAAGGCGACAAATCCTAAGAAAACCATTTCATTTTCATCGTCAACAGAACATATTTGCTTGCTCTCCTCAAGCTTCTTATAAGATACAGCCAAAACCCTGAAGCCGTCAGAGCTTAATTCAGAGAATTTCTGTTCGATTTCCTTCTGCAAATCTGCAGTCATGTCGCGTATTTGGCTTTTAAGTTCACAGTTGGAGCAAACTCTAATAATCTCCTCTGGAGCCCCCTTTGCAATCAAAAACCGTTGCCCTTCATTTTCAACAACAATGGAAACTCTTTTTCGTATGAAGTCAAATGGAACCTCGTCAATTTTCTGGTAACCTTTCACATCGACATCTTTAAAGCGGAGAATAGCATCGTCGAGTGGACTTTTCAGTCCTGTTTCATAAAGACTGTTCAAGAAGGAAAACAACAGCACCTTTTCATCGTCATTTCCCTCTAAGTCAATGTGCTTCACAAGAGTTATCTTATTCTCAGTAAGTGTGCCTGTTTTGTCTGTGCAGAGAACATCCATGCTGCCGAAATTCTGAATCGAAGCTAAACGCTTTACGATTACGCCCTTCTTCGACATTGCCAAAGCGCCTCTTGAAAGATTCACAGTTATAATCATCGGCAAAAGTTCAGGAGTAATTCCGACGGCTAAGGCTACGGCGAAAAGAAGCGATTGTAACACGTCACGCAAGTATAACGCGTTTATCAAGAACACAAAAATTACCAAGAAGATGGTCACTTGCATTATCAAATATCCGAATCTTCTTATGCCTCTCTCGAATTCAGTCTCAGGCATTTTTGCAACAAGCTTCTTGGAGATTTTCCCATATTCAGAAGAGCCCCCAGTTTTTGCTACTACAGCGGTTGCTGATCCACTAACAACCGATGTACCCATGAAAACATAGTTGCTCCACTCGGTGATTGGAGCGTCTTTTGACGTTAGTGAAGTAGCGGTTTTTTCTACAGGAAAAGATTCGCCAGTCAAAGCGGACTGATTTAAGAATAAATCTTTTGCCGCAAGAATCCTTGCGTCAGCTGGCACCATATCTCCAGCAGAAAGATACACTATGTCGCCTGGAACAATTTCTGAAAGCGTGACTTCCTGTTTAACTCCGTCTCTGAGAACTGTCGCGGTAGTAGCCACTTTTTCTTTGAGCATCGACGAGGCTTTTTCAGCCTTTGATTCCTGATAGAAATCGAGAACTACGCTAAGAAGAACTATAGAAAATATTATTGCGGCATTAACGATCTCCCCCGTAAGACCAGAAATCAATCCCGCGATCAGCAGTATGATCACTAATGGGCTTTTAAAACGCAAAAGAAACTCTACGATTACAATGCGTTCCTTTCTTTTGGCAAGTTCATTGTGACCGTAGATTTTAAGGCGATTTTCTGCTTCTTGAGATGCAAGGCCTGATGGCGAACTTTTCAAACGGGCAAGAAGTGCCTCAACTGACAAATATGCAAGGTCATCTTCAGTTTCCATCAACTACAGCTCCGCCACATTATTCAAGTGTTATCTCTATACATAGCCCTCCACGTTCAGAGGTATATATCCTGAATAGAATCCCCATTACTCCTATAGAGAAAACTCGTTCAAAAAACTTTCCAACGCGTTTCTAATTTTCCTCCAAATTGCTATTGGCAGAACCAGCGAAGTGATAAAAAAAGATCAGAGCTGGCTGAAATCATTATAGACGCAGAAAGAAAAGCTTTAGGCTTAAAATTTAAGCCAATATACGGAAGGTCAAGAATAGCGTCCAGAAAAGCGCGCGTGGGAATATCCGTCCACATAAAACGAAAAGTAAAATAATAACCAATAATTTCTTAAAACTTATTGAGGATATAATTGAATAGCTCACGCATTTTGGTGACAATAGTGATTGATGCTGAAAATCTGACTAAGAAATTTGGCGATCTTACCGCTGTGGAAGATCTCACTTTGCATGTTGATGAGGGTGAAGTTTTCGGTTTTCTTGGACCGAACGGTGCAGGAAAAACCACCACCATACGGATGCTTTGTTGCCTAATATCAAAGACAAGTGGAAGCGCAACAATAGGCGGGTATGAAATAGGCAATAAAGAAGGTTCTTTAAAGATACGTAAAATGATTGGGTTGGTTCCTGATAATGTCGGACTATCTGAACATCTAACCGCTTATGATAACTTGGACTTTTATGGAAAAATATATGATTGCTCGGAATCTCAAAGGAAAGAAAGCATTAAGCGTTTCCTTGACATGTTGGGGATTTGGGAAAAGAGGAATGATTTGGCAGGAACCCTTTCTAAAGGTATGAAGCAAAAACTTGCAATAGCGCGTGCCCTCATACATGAGCCAGAGATTTTGTTCATGGATGAGCCTACGGCGAACTTGGACCCTGAGTCAGCGAAGACTGTTAGGGATTTTATTCTTGAATTGAAAAAAGAGAAGAGAACTATTTTCTTAAATACGCATAACCTTGATGAGGCGCAAAGGATATGCGATAAAATAGGGATTCTGAATACGAAGCTCCGCGTGGTAGGAACCCCAGAAGACCTTGAACAAGCAGTTAAGGGTAAGAAAACCATTGTCTCATTGGAACAAGTTAACGAAAAAATTCTTAGCGCTTTGAAAAAACTATCACTTAAGAATTTGACCAGCGAGGGAAATAAGATAACGTTCGATGTGTCAGACCCAGATAAGGAGAATTGGGGTGCTGTGGAAGCCATGGTTTTAGCGGGCGGTCATGTTAACACAGTTAATGTTGTTGGGTCCTCTTTGGAGGATGTGTATTTGAAGCTTGTGAGGGAGTCTGCATGAGATTATCTAAAGCGTGGCTTGTAGCCTCAAGGGACTTTAAGATATTTAGACGCCAGAAAAATATTTTGTATTCAATCATCGTTTTTCCAGTAATAATTTCTGTTCTCTTTCCAGCCATACTAGAGTTTACTCAACAACGAAGCAGCGGGCTTTTAGCTCCGGGGGTCCTTCCAAATCTATTGAATTCATTTTCATTCTTTTTTGTTATTGGAGCAGCGTATATTCCCTTAGGCATTGCCTCTTACAGTATAGTAGGCGAAAAAATAGAAAAGAGTTTGGAACCTCTCCTTGCTACTCCGTTGACGGATGGGGAGATTTTGCTTGGGAAAGCAATCTCTGCTGTGTTGCCAACTTTAGTAGCAATGTACGCAGCCTCCATAGTCTTTATGGTTGGCATCGATGCCACGACGGTCGGTAAGCTTGGCTATAATTATTTTCCAAATTCGACATTTGGCGTTTTGCTACTAATTCTACTCCCTGTCGCTGTTGTCATGAGTGTGCTATATAGCGTGATTGTTTCGTCAAGAGCTAACGATGTACGAAGCGCAAACAGTTATGGGATATTTATTTTGTTTCCACTTTTAGCGATTTATTTACTTAGCGAAGTAGGCATAATAAGTCTGGACATAAACGGGCTTCTTATAATCGCAGGTATTCTTTTGGCGATTGATGTGGCATTGTTCTTTGTAAGCACGGCTGCTTTTCGACGGGAGGAAATACTGACAAAATGGAAGTAGCAAAGTTAGAGGAGGGAGGTTCAAAAAAATGACAAAAGCCAAGTTTGAAATAGGTGAGACTGAAAAACATACCATTATTGTTAATGCGAGCGCGCTTCTAAAATACATCAAGATAGAAGTGGATGGCGAAAAAGTCGTTAATGAAGCAAACTTTCAGCCATTGCCAAAGAAGTTCCAGTTGGACGTGGGAAATTCCGAAAAGCATCATTTGGAAATCAGCGCTGGACCGTTCTCGCCTATCAAACTATTCGTGGACGGAAAAGAAGCTCAGAAAACCTGAAAGTGCATCGCTAGCGCAAAAGATTGAAAGTTTAGCCAACTAACCAGTAATCTTTTCCGGTGTAAATATCGAAACAAGGCAGCACGCGCTAAAGTGGAAGTAACTAAGATAGAAGAGACGATGGAGGAGGTGCAAAAGTGGACTGGAGCAAATATTATCAAACAAACAAAGGGCGACTCCTCGGTATAGGAAGCATCCTAATCGTTGTGGGCCTCGTACTCTATTTTGCAAGAGGCATCGAAACTACGCTCGTATTACCAATCGTTGGAATAGTATTGCTAATTGCCGGAGTTATTTATAAGCCGCGGAAGAACGCAGACAGCATTCATAGGGATACTGATTAGGTTAAGCATGAGCCGAACAACAAGCCTCTCAGCGGTTGATGTGGTTCTTTTTTTCTTAGCACAGCCACTTTTAGCAGGGAGGAAATATTAACAAAATGACCATTAAAATTGAATAGCATTTTTCTATCCAATTCAAGCCCTTGCCTTACTTCTCATTAATTTGGTTTGTTTAAACATTTTCAGCATACCCGTTTTGTACTTTCGTGGCGTTGGATTAAAACCTCTGCGAATTGAAAAGAAAATAAGAGATGTGTCTGAGAAAACTGTCAAGGATGTCGCTGAGGAAGATGAAATATTTACAGAAATAATCCTTCATTGCGATGAGAAAGCAGATGTTTTTGTTCGGCTTCAAACTATTGGGATTAACAACGATGCGGTTCCGTTGCTTGCAAGAAGGATTTCTGAGGAAATAAAAAAAGAAACTGGGTTTTCAAATAGCGTAAAAGTGACGATTGTTCCTGTTAGTACCTATAGTTCATAGAAAAAGGGGTCTATTCATCTAAATCCAGCTACCGCATATAGAATAAGGACTATTTTCTGGCGATTTCTTCTGTGTTGCGTGATATACGTGCTATGTGTGCTATAACGTGCGGAGCAGGTGTGAGCGCGCGCTATTTATATTGTGCAAAGATCCTTTGATTAGGTTGAGGGAGTACATGAGCAAAACAAGAAGAAAGAAGAGTCACACGCGCACGGGCGAAGAAGAGACAGAAACCGAAGACATTTATGATGACAAACAGAGAGAAGAAATGTTGGATGAAGATGAAATCACTGCTGCCGAAAACGCGTTCATGCAAGGAAGAGAGATGACTCCAGAAAAGAAAAAGCACCCCACACATAAAGACACAGTGTCTGTTGAACTCGCTGAAGAAGAATACGAAGAAGACTAATATCTTCCGCCGAACCGTCATATTCTCAGTCCAAGCTCGTTTCTTAGCTGGACTCGAACCCGTTTAGGTGCAAGTCTCACACGTAGATAAGTTTAGATTATGTGACTAACGTTAATAGTCTCAAAGCAACTCCACCCACTAGTATTGCAAAAGCTATTTCGAACACCGTTATGAATAGTGCTTTCTTCCAGCCGAAATCTCTGACTAACGCCGCGATGGTTGCTATGCAGGGTATGTACAGCATTGCTACTAAAGTGAACACGACCATCTGAACAGGGCCAAATCCTGGAACTTGGGCAAAATTGGTAGTTCCAAGAAGAGCAGCAAGCATAACCAGCGAAAGCTCTTTTCTCAGCACACCAAATATCAACGTTATCCCCGTAATAGCGGGCAAGCCTAGCCACACAACCGTTACAGGACTAAGCACTGCTGCTATGGGTTCCAGCCAACCTACAACTTCAGCCAGCTTCAAAACAAAGCTTCCCACTATTATTAGGGGAAACGCAATTTTGATGAATTCAGCCACCCTAAACCATGTCTCTTTCAAAATAGTTTTCATGTGGGGCCATCTGTAGTCGTGCATTTCCATGATTAAAGCGGTTGGTTCACCAGGCACGACTTTAAACGCCAGTCTCCCGAGAGCGAAAATTATCAGAAAGTCAACAAGATAAAGCGCCAATGCCCAGTGGATACCCAGAAAATCCCCTACCAGACCGAGTATTATGACTGTGGTTGCGGCACAAGGCACAAGTGTTACAACAAACGCAGCAAGTAGCCTTTCCCTCTGAGTCTCCATTATCCTACATCCCAAGCAGGCGGGAACATTGCAGCCGAAGCCAAGCATAATAGGGATAAATGCCTTTCCATGCAACCCCATTTTATGCATGACATTATCCATCAAGAACGCGATTCGGCTTAGGTATCCTGAGTCCTCCAAGAAGTATAATATGATGTAAAAAGGAATGATGTAAGGTAGAGCTATTGTGACGCCAGCTATAATCCCTTCGATAATACCGCCCCAAATCAGGTTGCCTACGATTCCTGTTCCAAACACACTCGCAAAGAACGGCTCCAAACCATAAAACAAATCGCTGAGCAGCCCTGAGGTGTAGTCTCCAAAGGTGAAGATGGAGTAGAAAATCAAAAGCAGCGAAAAAGCCAGTATGGCGTATCCCATGATCTTGTGAGTTGTAAGGTTGTGAAGCCTCTCCCCCAAAGTGGGCTTTATTGGAGACACCAACTTCTGAGCCGCTCTGGCAATACAGCCAGCAGCTTCATATCGTTCCGAAGTTATCACGGTTGAGCAAGCGTGCCCATGAATATTCTCAATTTCGTCTGCAAGTTTTTTGGCGGTAGAGACTATCTGCGGGTCTATCCTTCTGATTTCTCTTTCTATCTCTTCATCCCCTTCTAGTAGCTTAATCGCCACATATCTCGGCGGATACACAAACTGAACGTTTTTCATTTTTTCCATGAGCTTGCCGATCTTTTCTTCAACTTCTTCGCCATACCTCACGTGAGCGTGTTTGTTCACGAGTCCTTTTTCAACTGTTTCTATGACTTTCTCCAAAAGCTTGGAGATGCCTACGCCTTTTATGGCAACGGTTGGCATAACGGGTATTCCCAAAAGCTTCTCCAATTTTTCTATGTCTATTTGGATGCCTTTTCTTTTTGCCATATCCATTTGGTTCAGTGCTATAACCATCGGAGTCTCCAGTTCAATAAGCTGCAAGGTGAAGAAGAGGTTTCTTTCGAGGACTGAAGCGTCTACAACATTTATCACTATGTCTGGTTTCTCAACTGCGATGTATTTCCTTGAGACCAACTCTTCCAAAGAATAAGTGGAAAGCGAGTATATTCCTGGCAAATCAATTATGTCTATTGTGTAGTCTCTGAAATGCAGCGTTCCCTCAGCTCTTTCAACTGTTTTTCCGGGCCAGTTGCCGATGTGTTGATGCAAACCAGTCAAATGGTTGAAAATGACCGATTTTCCGACATTAGCGTTTCCGGCTAAGGCGATGAGTAGTTTCTTTTTGTTCATTCTTTTTCTATCTCCACGAAAATTCTCTCAGCCATACCTCTGCCAAGGGCAAGTCTTGAGCCTCGAACAAGAATTTCTAAAGGTCCGTGAAAAGGGGCTGATTTCACAACGGTTACTCTTGTGCCAGGAGTAAGACCCATATCCATAAGCCTCTTTCCGAATCCCCAGCCTCTTCCATGCCCAGCTCTTATAGAAGTAACAGTTCCAGCTTCTCCAGCTCTCAGCGCAGTCAGAGGCACTTTACGTCTTTTCGGGTTTCGCTTTTCCATGTAATTGTCACCTTTTTTCATTTTGTTCGCTTTACCTGAATTATTGACGCTATTGCGCGGCTTAACGCGTGAGTGATGGAGGTAAGGTGTTTGCCGTTTTTCAGATTAATTTTCTTGTTGTTCGAAGGTGATGAAGGATGACAAGACATAAAAATCACCTTTTGCCTAGCTGATTTCTTCCACATCTACAAAAACCTTTGAGGCAATGCCTTTTCCAAGGACTATCTTTGAACTTCCAACTGACACTTCAACAGGACCACCGGGTGGCGCAACTCTAACAGCACATATTTTGGTGCCAGGCGTAAGTCCCATGTCCAAAAGTCGGTGAAGTACATTATAGCCGCCTCTAATTAAAGAGATTTTACCACACTGACCCTGTTTGAGGTTTCCTATTGAAACCCGGTTTTGATCATTTTTCCCAACTTCCTCCAAGCCTTTGCTGTGCAACTCCAAGCATTCTACGCAACTGCCTATTTGGAGATCGCATGGCGGAATTACTTTTCCATTGTCTGGACAGCGGTCAGGATGCCTTAGAAATCGGCACAGCGACTCTGCCGCGTCATCTGACAAGGAATGCTCCATTCCGCATGCTTGATCATGGACTTTTACTTTGTCAATCTTTAAAACGTCATGCAGAAATCGTTCCAGCAATCGGTGCTTGCGAACTATATTCTCGGCGATTCGTCTGCCAGTGCTTGTAAGCCTTGTTCCGTGGTATGGCGAGTATTCTATGTAACTTTTTTCAGATAGCTTTTTCAGCATTTCAGTTACGCTGGCAGGAGCAACTTTTAATGTTCGCGATATTTCAGTTGTGCTCACCGCGTTTCCATTTTGAGATAAATCATACACTGCCTTGAGGTAATCTTCAACGCTTCTGCGCATGTTTCCACCAGATTTTAGGCACACCTAAATTATGATCGATGCAGGCGCTCTAATAAACTTTTAGGCACACCTAAAAAACATTATTCATTAAAATCTCATACAACTGAACATAATACTGAAACCGCGCCCATCACATGCAAGCTATGGAACCGCCACTGCTTCTAGCAAGGGCTAAATATCGCCAAGTCTATTTTCGGTTGTTGTTTAAGAGGGGACAACCAAGATGGAAAACTTCTCAGACCTTGTCCTAAAGTTAATAGATGCTAGTCGTAACCATGAATATTATCGAGACGCAGAGTGCATAAACCTAATCGCAAGCGAGGGGTTAAAGTCTCCAGCCGTCAAGCAAATGCTCAGCCTCTCCTCAGATCTAGAAGGCAGATATGCAGAAGGCGAAAACGATCTGGCGGGTCATGTGAAGAAACGGTATTATCAAGGTCAGAAATACATGTCGCTCATCGAGGATTACGTCACGGACCTCATGAAGATTCTGTTCAAATGCAACTGGGGCGATTTACGCTTAGTTTCTGGCACGCACGCAAACTTGGCAACCTTTAAAGGCTTGTCCTCGGCGGCGAAGAACCGAAAAATGGTTGTCACGCCACTAAGTTGCGGGGCACACATATCTCACGACTATGCCGGTCTGGCGGGTTCAGTCCTCGGACTCGAGAACATAAATAACGTTTACAGTATAGAAGAATTCAACATAGACGCCGACAAGTCCGCCGACGTGATAAGGGCGACCAAACCAGGCATAGTAACATTCGGAGGAAGCCTCTTTCTCTTTCCGCATCCAGTTAAGGAGTTAAAGGCTGTTGCTGACGAAGTTGGAGCATACGTGGCATACGATGCATCCCACGTTTTAGGGCTTATCGCGGGCGGCGTCTTCCAAGACCCATTCAATGAAGGCGTAGACTTCATAACCTCTTCAACCCACAAGACCTTTCCAGGACCGCAGGGCGGCGTCATACTCGGAAACGCGAAGGACAAGCGCACGGAGAAGGCGATAAAAGCGATTCAGTTCGCCATCTTTCCGCTGAGCACTTCCAACACTCATCTAGGCCGATTGCCAGCCCTTGGGATAGTTGCTTTAGAAATGAAACTCTTTGGCGCTGAACTGGCCAGGCAAACCGTAAAGAACGCTCAAACGGCTGGACAATATCTCTGCGAGAATGGCCTCAAAGTCTTATGCGCCTCGAA
>CAZXCX010000018.1:0-10355 GCA_964639375.1 uncultured Candidatus Bathyarchaeia archaeon | reverse complement strand
TACAATAACATAACCACTAAAGCTTGGTACGCTGGAGAAGACCGAAAAGACGCAAACGGAAAACCGCAATCCAGACTCTACAAGCTGGAAGAAACAGGCTTTGACCCTAACGTGCGCGACTGGGCTGAAGATTTCCAGAAAAAAATGGCGGCGATGGACAAAGCACGAGAATGGGGAGACAGAATCCCCATAGGCTTGTTCTACAAGAACGAGTTGGAGCCAACTTTCCAAGAGCGCATATCAAACAGAATACCCTTCTACATGAACAGACCGCCAGCAAAACAGAAACTCGGCGATGAAAACGGATTTTCCACAGTGGATTTAACAGAATTCATGGAAGACTTGAAAACAAGTTGAGAGCAAACAAAACAATTTTTTATCAGACACATGCAGAGAACCCCAAAAATTTGTGGGAAAGAGAAAGGTATTATAGTTGTTAGTCTCCGCTGATTATGGAGAAGAATTGAGCCTGAATGAATATCGAAAAAAGCGCGACTTTCAGAAAACAACTGAACCGACAGGCGAAGCAACAGTGAGTGAGCGCAGAATTTACGTGATTCAGAAGCACGCCGCGACGCATTTACACTTTGATCTGCGGTTGGAAATGGACGGTGTGCTGAAAAGCTGGGCAATCCCCAAAGAGCCGCCGACTTCGCCCGCTGTAAAGAGACTTGCGGTGCAGGTTGAAGATCACCCGGTTGATTACGCAAGTTTTGAAGGCGCAATACCTGAAGGCGAATACGGCGCGGGCACAGTGGAAATTTGGGACAAAGGAACCTACAAGCTAATCGACAGAAAAGAGGACAAGCTCATCGTGGAAATTGACGGCGCAAAGTTGAGCGGCGTTTATGTGCTGGTAAGATTCAAAGATAAGAAAAACTGGCTCTTTTTCAAAAAGAAATAGTTCTGCTTAGTCTTCGGCTTTTTCTTTGTCTACGACTTCGGCTTCCTCTTCAGGCTGTTCTTCCACTTTTTGTTCCGGCAGCTTTTCCTCTTTCTCTTCGGCTTCTTCTTTGCCGACAACTTCGGCTTCAGCGAACCTTCGGCTTATGCGGGTTACTCGTATCTTAACGTGGTCTCCATTTTGCGTGTTCGGGACGAAAATTACTAAGCCTTGTATTCGGGCTATGCCTTCGCCTCTGCGACTCATTTCTTGAATGTCAACGTCGTATTCTTTGCCAACTTCGACTGGTTTTGGAGGGAAACTGCCTGCTCCTCTGAAGCCTCTTCCGCTAAAACTTCTCTCGTCCATATTTTCACCTCTATTGACAGCGAAAAAACCGCGCGCTATTTGGGCGGTTTATTCAACGATCATTGTTCCGAATTTTCCAACGTTAAGCTGGACTTCACCCCTGAAGCTTGTCACGTAACCATTTTCTATTTTAACCGTGTTACCGACGTTCACTTGGTCTATCTGCTCGTTCCAAAGTGTCAGTTTTATGCTTCCTGTTTCGTCTGCAACTGTGGCATCGGCTACTTGGTAAGTTTCATCTTTGTATCTGGACCTAACTTCGCGGGGTTCACCTTTCTCCACAACTTTTGCTTCAACAGTGACCCGTTTCATTCCATTTCTTAAATCTTTAATGTCCAATTTTTCCATTCTCCATAGTCAGCCCTTCACCGCAACCGTATGCTCCTTTTTTGCACGGGTTTTGGTTAAGGCTTTACTGCAGAATTGCCCTTCAATCCATATAAATCTTGCTAACCATCACGCAAGCCAGCGCAGACTTTCAGAGTCGGTCTTTGCATCTACTGCATGTTCTGTTTCACTTGCCAGGCTATATTCCGAGCAGTAAACCTAAGATGATAATTGTCAAAAGCAAGCTCGCGCCTGACACTAGAAGACATTTCATCCAGCTGAACTCTGTTACGTCGCTACTGATAGTTGTGTCCGAAGCCACTTTTCCCATGCTCAATTGCTCCGCGATTTTCTTGTCACCTGTTATGGCACGAGTGATAAAGGTGCCCAAAGCAACTGTCCACACATATACGGCTAGTTGGATGATTGCACCCACCATAGTGACGAAAGCTATTTCGTCTAGAATGACTTGGTACGCCACCTCGAATTCTCCTGGAGTACCTGCCAATACTTCAAGCGGATAGAAAAGACTAGGCAGCGATGTGTAAACTACGGCAAGTATCAAAGCTTGTACAACTAGGGCGATCAAGGCGAACCCAACGGCCACCATTAATGGTCTCCAAACCACGTTGCCTTTCAACCCCTTAATCAGTAAGTACATGAGACCCGTCAAGATGAGCCATTCAAAAAGAAACGGAGCAATTGCATTCATTGCTGAAGTGGCAATGTATGAAATGCCGTAGAGTTCAAACGGGTCTTGGAATTTACCCCTGAAAAAGAGGCCGTCAATCCGCAGAGTTATGCTTGAATTGCTGGGCCATGTGAACTCCATTTTTAAGCCAGTTATGTTTTCCCAAGTGGCACCATTACCATTGCTCACCCAGCCTTCAGAGCCAACGCCAACTGTTAGAGTTAAGTTATTCCAAACATTAACAACGCTGTTCGAAAACTCGCTGGTTAAGTCGTAATAAAAGTTTGAACCGCTTAACGAATATAAATAAAGAGACACGTTTTCAGGTTTAGCATCAGGAGCCACTAGCTTCACTCTGAGAGAAACATTCTTGAAGCCGTCGGCGCCGCAATTCACAGACCCGTCTAGGCTATTGAGTTCCATCCAAACGTTACTTGCGTTGGAGGCGGCAAATTCGATGCTTGTACTTCCGTAGTATAGGGTGCTGTTTATGAAGTCAGCAGTATTATTCCTAATGGTCACGCTGGGACCTGCTTGCCACAATGCGGCATTCTCCGTCCATACATCTCCTTGGTCTCCTACTGGCATAGTCTGTTCAATATAAGACCTTGAAGCAACTACGTAAGAGGAGCCAATTTGCGCCAGTACAAAAATGAGCAGCAAAATGAAAGGCCCCCAGTACTTGGGATTTTGTATTATGTCTTTGAATACCTTATGAGGCGCGTATAAGACTCGCAGTATGTCTTTAACTACCAATCCGTTAGGCTCCGTTTATCACATCAACGCGCGCATTTATTAAATGTTCGTTACATTCCAAGCTTGAGTCGCCGGTAGGTTGTGTAGTCCACGTACTTCACAAAAGGGTTTTCAGCTTGGAATTTGACGTTGATCTTTTGGCGTTGCCTCTTGTCGACAAGTTGACTTGTAGTTCTGAAAAGGTAGGCGTCGCTTCCTGCGCCCGAACCGTAACTGGTAATCAAGATACGCTCTTCGGGCTTAGCGATGTCCAGCAGCGCGGCCAAGCCTATGGGTGAGCAGCCGGAGTAAGTGTTGCCGAACTTGTTGATTTGAAGCGAAGCTGTGTATTGCTCGTCTTTGAAGCCGAGTTCCTTCGCGATTTTAACTGGAAACTGAGGGTTAGGCTGATGCGTAACAAAATAGTCAACGTCGCCTGCTTGCAAGTTGAGCCTCTCCATCAGTTTTGTAGTCGCCTTTCTAACATGCTTAAAGTACGCGGGGTCTCCTGTGAATCTCCCGCCGTGCATTGGAAACTGCTCGCCGTCTCTGCGCCAAAAGTCAGGCGTGTCAGAAGTGCATGAGTACCATCCTTCAATTTCAGCTATAACATCATATTTTCCAAAAATGAAGGCAGAACTACCATACCCAACGAAAACGTCCAGCTCCCCGCCTGGACAGCCTCGGGGCGCTGCTTGAGAATTATCTGTGCCGATAACCATAGCGTAATTTACACCAGATTTCGAATAGTTAACAAGCGAGGCGGCGTCTTTGAACATGCTGGAGGCGGCTTTACACGCGAACTCGGTGTCCACAGCATCAACCCCTTGAACATCCTCATCTTCTTCGCCGAGCTTCAAAACCTGCGCAACCTTTGACGCTATAGGCTTAACAGCATAGGGGTTAGATTCTGAACCTACGTAGACTTTGCCAACCAGTGAGCTGTCAACTCCAGAATGTATTAGCGCTAGTTTTCCAGCCTCAACCGCGGCGGTTACCGCGTCTTCATCAATGAAGGGAACCGAGCGCTCAAGGTTGCCTTCTTTTATCCTGAACTGGGAAGCGTAAACGCTATAACCCACAATACCAGGCACCTCGTACTCTTTGCTAGGCTGAACAACAGTGTACTCTTGATGTGGATAATATTCATCAGCTAAAGTGAATGCCAAAGAAATTGTTGGAACAACTTCGTTTCTACCCACTGAATAACGTCTTCTAAATCGTGGAATAACTTCTCTACCTTCAAGGCTTGAAAAATCAACAGCTTCTCCATCGTTCACGATTTGGTCAGTAAGTCTTCCAGGAACCCGGATTTTCCCATTGTGGAAAGAAACTATACCGTAAACGTAACTGCCTAACTTCATGAACTTGTTTGTCGGCTCCTTGACAAGCGTGCACAGCTCAAGTTTGCCCTTTTCATAAAAAAGGTCTATACTGTCCATCTTTCCGAAGCTTTTTCTGCCACAGTTCCCGCAGTAGTCTCTCACCTCAAAATACTCTTTCCCACAAATTTGACAGCGGCTCGCTTTCAATCTGTCGCCAAGGTAAGAAACACGCCTTTCTATGGGTTCGCTACTCATTTTTCTCTCTCCCTAAAATGCTAACATGTGCCTTAGTGCCGAAGCCTTCAAGCTCCAGAACGCAACCAAATTGTGGTAATGCTTGACCATTTTTAACTTGCCTTTCACCAGCTTCGCCTCTCAACTGCCTGAAAATCTCGAAGATTTGAGCTCCTCCGGTGGCTCCTAGTGGATTTCCATCCGCTTTTAAGCCGCCATTCATGTTAACGAAAAGGTGATTACCGTTTATTTCGTAGTAGCCTTTGTAATCTTGGCAGCTTTCGTTTATGCTTTTCCAAGCTGTTCCCGGTTCACAGAAGCTTAGATCTTCAAGAGACACCATTTCCATCACCGTAGACTGGTCATACACCTCGACGAGCTGCATGTCCCAAGGGGTTAATCCAGTCATTTTCAAGGCGTTTTTCATGGCGATTTTGGTGGCAACAAAATGGGTTAAGTCGTCTCTTGCTGGAAAGTTCAGGTAGTCCGTGGCTGAGGAGCTGCCTAAAACGTAAACAGGCTGAGCGGTCATTTTTTTGGCAAGTGCCTCATTTGTGAGGATTAACGCCGATGCTCCATCGGAAATTGGGGCAAAATCGTAGAGTCCCAGCGGTTTCTGTGCTGCTTTCCTAGCGCTCAGGACTTGGTCAACGGTTATCTTTCTCTGGAACTGGGCGTACTCGTTTTTTGTTGCATTAAAGTGGTTTTTGACGGAGACTTGTGCCAAAGCAAGATTAAGTTTGTCAAGATTTTCGCCAGTTATCCCATATTTTTTTATGTAAGCCCTCAGCATCAGCTCGTGGTTTGTTTCTGGCGTGCCGCCAGCGTAGTAGCTCCACGGGTCATCGAGAAGCATGAGGTCGTCGCGGATTTTGTCCCAGCGGTCCGTCATCTTCTCTATGCCACCGACTAGAACGGTGCTGTATGCTCCAGCCTGAATGGCGTGGCACGCAGCCAACAAGGCGGCGCTGACTGAACGGGTAACTTCCATGGGAACGTGAAGTTCCGTAAGCTCTGAGAGGAAACCTTCCTCTAACCCTAACTTGTTTGTAATTGGGAGAAAACAATCTGAGAGATAGCATGCTTCTAGATCCCTGCGTTCTATGTCGCATTCGTTTGATGCGGCGAGCCAAGCTTCTTCAATCAGCTTCTCTGGCTCCTTTCCATAATGCTCCCCAAACTTGGTTCGGCCAACAGCAACTATAGCTGGGCGATTTTGCATGATGCTTTCCCCTTTTTGATAGCACATATCCTTTTCTAAGAAGACTATTAAGTTTTTGCCATTTTACCACCGTAAAAAAGCTTATAATCAAAAGTGATGTGAACGCCATCATGAAGACTGGACGAATCATCACTAAGTTAAATTTCACAAAATTTTTATGGAAGTCATCTGAATACAAGGGCTAAACTGAGCGGAGTAATGGAAGCATTTGGATACCAGAAAAAGCACAGCAGTCTTGGGTTTGGCTTTCGTCATTTTTCTGGGGCTTTCATACGCGGAAAACCGTTTCTTTTTCGGTATTCTGGGCGATGTTCTACAAAATCAGTTCCTAGCCGTTGGCATGCTCTTCATGCATAATGTTCTCGTGGTTTCACTGATCCTGCTGGGCATGACTTTTTACGTTAACTTAGTGGTTTTGAACTTCTTTAAAAGAGAGAAATACGCGGACGTTATAATAACGCATCCGCGAAGCTTCGCCTTGATTTTCACTTGCATAATCATTTTTCTAAGTATACTGCGCGGCGCCACTCTGATTTATGGCGGAATAAACCTTGAGGCATTGCCCTTAATCCTACTGGTTAGCGCGCCCATCGGCATAATTGAAGGCTACGGCATCTACTTGACACTCAAGAAGACATTTGCCAGAACGATGTCAATGAAGGCTCTTGTCTACATATACGGTATTTTCTTCGTAGCATCCATTATGGAAGTCGGCTTCATAAACCTGCTGATGACGGTTGCAACCTGACCTGAGTAGGCCTGTGTTTAACTGGAATTAAAAATCTCAGTTTTCGTTAATTTTTTCTTTAATTTTCTGATCAGGGTCTCTAAATCTTGGCTTAACTCCACAGGATAAGTTGGCGCACCTGTCAACTTCTTGTATTTCTCAGGAAGCTTCGACAGATTTTCCGCGGCGGTTGCGCGTATTTCATCAAGGGAGGGAAGATCGTAAATTATTTCGCCTTTTTCCATAACTTTGACGAGTAAAGGTTCGCCTTTCACTTTCTCGTCCGCTAATGTGATCATGTCTTTTGCAAAATTGCCGTTTTTATCTTTGAACCTGTAAACTTGCTTCCGGCCAGGTAACGTGACTTTGCCCTCGCTGAGCTTCATTATCGGCGAAAAATTGCCGCTTTCACTCATGGTTTCGCATAACTTGTAGATCACATCAACGTAGGGATTGTCCGCTGATGTGCCCATTTTGGTTCCAACGCCAAACGCGTCAATTTTCGCACCGTTCTTCAACAACTCTGCTATTCTGAATTCATCTAAGTCGCCACTCGCGAAAATTTTAGCATACTGCAGACCCTTGTCGTCCAGTAACTTTCTGACTTTTTTGCTTATCTCCACCAAATCGCCGCTGTCCAACCGCACTCCGCCGAGTCTGCATCCTTTCTTTTCAAGTTCTTTGGCAACCGTAGCGGCTTTTTCCGCACCTGCAAGGTCATCGTAGGTGTCAATCAAGAGTGTTGATTTGTCTGGGAAAGTTTTGGCAAACGCTCGGAAAGCATCTATTTCCTTCTCGTAGGACATAACAAAGGAGTGAGCCATGGTTCCAAAGATGGGAATGCCATAACTTAGTCCCGCCAAAACGTTGGAAGTGCCTTGGCATCCTGCTATGTAGCTGCACCGTGCCACTTTCGTTCCCGCATCGATGCCGTGCTCTCTCCTTAAGCCGAACTCAATTACGGATTTGCCTTTGGCGGCGTGGACAACGCGTGAGGCTTTTGTGGCGATAGTCGTCTGCAAGTTGACAGTGTTAAGCAGAAAAGTCTCCGCCAGTTGAGCCTCTATTATCGGCGCAGTCACACGGATCAAAGGTTCACATGGAAAGGCCACGGTGCCCTCGGGAACAGCCCAGACATCCCCTGTGAACTTGAAATTTCTGAGGTAATCGAGGAACTGCTGGTCAAATCCCTGCTCTTTGAGGTAAGAAAGATGTTCCTCAGTGAACTTTACGCTTTTTAGGAAGAGAAGGACCTGTTCCAGACCCGCAAACAGAAAATATGAACGATTTTCAGGCAATCGCCTTATGAACAAGTCAAAAGTGGCTGGCTCAAACTTCTTATTATCAAAATAGCTTGCACACATGGTTAACTCGTAGAAGTCGGTGAACAAGCTCATGTTTTCTTCTTTTAGGAAATCCAGAAAAGAGTTCATGCGTTATACTGGAAGACTAGGAAATTTAATCCTTTCTGAAATGATCATTGTTCTGTCAAGTGTTTGCTATAACTGTGCCACTACCATCGGAACTTCCTTGAAAAATCACGGACAATACAGAGAACCTGTCATTTGCCATAAATTACTTGAAACTTTTATATATTGCAATGACATTGTTAGCACTGAGCGTCATGGCTGAAGTTTGTTCGACATGCGGGCTTCCAAAGGACTTATGCGTTTGTGGTGAAATAGAAAAAGAGCAACAGAGGATTCGCATCAGGCTCGAAACAAGAAAATTTGGCAGGCCAAGCACGATTGTTGATGGCATGGACGATCGAAACTCGAATCTTGCAAACATGGCTCAGAAGCTTAAAAATTTTTGTGCTTGTGGTGGAACATCAAAGAACGGCCAGATAATGCTGCAGGGAGATCACCGCGAAAGAGTCCGCGCATACCTTATCAAAAGCGGGTACCCAGAAGAGAATATAGAACTTCAATAATCACAGGCTAAAGGTGCAAAGTCCTAAATGAAACTGCTACGAAACGTTCGTGAAGTACTTAAAACTCTAAAGCGTCGGAAACCATCCAAGATTTACTGCCCCCGATGCTGCAGTCCAAAGATTAGTTTGTACAGCAGCCTTGACCTTTGGCTGACACCTAAGAAGTACGTGTGCAATGACTGCGGCTATGTAGGTCCTATCGTTATGGAACTTGAAAAAGAAGAGGAAAGTAGCTGATTAAGCGCTTATTCGGGCAGCTCCAGATTTAATTGTTTCTTCAGAGTCTTGTAGCGGTTTCTCACGGTGACTTCAGTCACGCCAGCAGCTTCTGCGATGTCTTTTTGCGTCTTCTTTTCGTTGTTCTGCAGACAGGCGATGTAAAGAGCAGCAGCCGCCAAACCCATTGGGTCTTTGCCAGCAGCAGCGCGTTTCCTTCTCGCCTCTCTCAGGATTTGTATTGCCAAGCCCTGCGTTTTGCCCGAGATTCCAGTTCTCTCGGCGATCTTTGACACGTAAGTTAGCGGATCAGCGATAGGCATGTGCACATCAAGCTCACGCAACAAAAGCCTGTAGCAGCGAGCAACATCTTTCTTATCGACAAGACTTGACTCAGCAATCTCACGGAGCGTTCGGGGAGTTCCGCTACCACGGCAAGCCGCGTAAAGGGCAGCAGCCGCTATGGCCGCTATTGACCTGCCGCGAACCAATCCCTTGTCGAGGGCTTTGCGGTAAATGACAGCGGCTTTTTCCTTGATTGGTTGAGGAATGTAAACCTTGTCAGAAAGGCGGTCAAGTTCTGCCATGGCTTGAGCGAGGTTTCTGTCGATAGAAGAGTGAACGCGAGAGCGTATCTGCCATTTCCTCAAACGCCACATTTGCAGCCTAGTGGAGAGAGGTAGTTTTCTTCCGAAGGCGTCACGGTCCACTTGGCTTATGGCTGTGGATAATCCCTTGTCGTGAACGGAATATGATGTTGGGACCCCAACGCGGCTTCTTGACGCTTTCTCTTCTTGGGTGAAAGCGCGCCATTCTGGCCCTTTATCCATCATCTGCTCGTATAGTACGAGGCCGCAGTCGCCGCAAACGGTTTCGCCTGTGTCATAATCGTGAACGAGGTTGTCGCTACCACACTCTGGGCACTTGTCAACCAAGCGCTGTTGTGTTCTAGCTTCTTTTTTGCTCAATCTTTTCCACTCCGTTTAATGTTATGCGTAGAACCGTCACCACATCCCTTTTGGGCTGAGAAAACAGTACATTCGGCCCGCGCAAACTTAGCAGATGAATAGTTTTAATATATAAGCTTTACGGTTTAAGCAGAGAGATTCCATGCATAACCCCTGAATACTTATCCCCACTAATGATTCCGCTGAACAAAGGTTCCGAAATGCCAGTGCTTCCCGAGAAAGATCAAGAAAGGATACTTGAAATTTGCAGGAAGAGGAAAGTTTTAATCAAAAACAGTTTATTTAAAAACTAGCTCAACCACTCGGATAGGTGAAGCCCGGTGGTGTAGCGGCCAAGCATAGCGGGCTTTGGACCCGCCGACGAGAGTTCGAATCTCTCCCGGGCTACCATTGTACCCTAGTCAGGGTACTGTTCAAACTCTCGGCTCAGTGATTGTGCAGGGGGTTAGGTTTAAACATCGGTTTAAATTCTCGGGATTTTTCTAGAAGGGATCACCTAGGTTCATTCCTTTTCCTCTTGATTTGACGAAACTTGAACAGGAGTGCAAAGCTCTCCTGGGGCTACTAAAACCGAAGTAACACGAAAAAGGCTCTCCAATGAATTTTTACAGTGGCATAACTACCATCAGATATCTCAGGCGAATAGACACTTTATATTCGTATCATTTTATTGAGTTTCTGTTTTCTTTGATTCGCTTTTTGCTTGACCTTTAGGTAGTTCTTTG
>CAZXCX010000017.1:0-10434 GCA_964639375.1 uncultured Candidatus Bathyarchaeia archaeon | reverse complement strand
GAACTCCTTATCCTGTTCGCGCTTCGCCATTTCAACCGCATCAGCGACCCCGTAGACCACGCGAATATCTGCGCCTGCAGCCTTAGCGTCTAACAGCGACATTTGACTGCCTGGTACACGCAAAACATCGCCGAAGCACGTTACGACAACGCCTTTCCGAGCCAACTGCACTGCCTCGTCAATTTCGGCGGCTGGCACTATGCAGACTGGGCATCCTGGACCAGCGATGACCTCAACGTTCTTGGGCAAAAGGCTGCGTAAGCCATAATGCGTTATAGTCCACTCATGAGTGCCGCAGACATGGCAAAATTTGACAGTTTCTTGTTTCGGCGCTACTTCTCGAATTTTCTGCGCTATGCTCCTTGCGAGTTCTGGGTCCCTGAACCTGAGTTTTTCAGCCATTCCCTGTCAGCTACCTTATTCTTCTCCAGCCGCGAGAATCTCCTTCCATAAGGCTATAGTTTCAAGGGCGTCTTTTTCGTCTACGGTTTGGATGGCGTAGCCTGCGTGCACCAAAACGTAGTCGCCCACTTTGGCCTCTACAAGCGTCACGTTAACCTCTCTTAGGACGCCTTCTCCGAAGTCCACTTGGGCTTTGCTGCCGTCTACGCGCATGACACGCGCTGGAATCGCCAAACACATGCTGTATCAACATAAACACGGGAGTAAACGGCGATAAAAAGGGTATGGTCTAAAACCTGAAAAACCCACCTACAACCGCCTGCCCAAAGGAAACCCCGCCATCACCCGCGGGAACAGCCTCGTGAACCAGAAACTTCAAGCCCGCAGCCTCCACCGTCCGCCGCATGATTCCCGCCAAGATCTGGTTGCAGGCGGCGCCACCCGAAAAACCCACAGCGTTGACGCCCTGTTCCACTGCCTTCTCTACCGCAAGCGAAGCCAAGCCTTGGGCTAAGTAGGCGTGAGCGGAATAAGCCAGATCCGCCGTTGACGCTTTACCGATGTTTTCAAAGATCGCGTGGAACATCTGTGTCGTGTCTAACACGTTGCCGCCCGTTAGGGTCTTCATGTTTAGTGCGTCTTTGCCTTTAATTGCAGCGGATTCGAGTTTCATGGCTGGCTCGCCCTCGTAAGTGCGTTCGTAGCATACGCCTAGAACCGCAGCAACCGCGTCCAAGACCCTGCCGCAACTGGTGGTTTCAATGACGCCGACGCCCTTTTGAAGCTGATTGAGAATTAGTTCCGCCTCGGTTTCGCCGTAAGGCAAATGCCCGCTATGCTTAAGGAGCCAGCCGTCCACGTTTACTTTTTTGCTAAGAATCCCCGCTGCTATGCGCAGGGGGTAACGAGTAGCCAGATCCCCGCCAAGCAGAGGCTGCTTTTCTAAATGCGCTAACCGCTTGAACTCCGCGGATTCTCGCGTGCAAAGCAGGATTTCGCCGCCCCATGCGCTGCCGTCAACGCCATAGCCGTAGCCGTCGCAGACTATGCCGACGAGTTCGTCCACTGCGTGTTCCATCATCAACGCCGCAACGTGCGCGTGATGGTGCTGCACCTGAATCAGCTGCCAGCCGTTCTCGGCGGCCAGTTCCTGTGCGAGAGCTGTGGTGGTGAATTTCGGATGCAAATCGCAGGCTACAGCATCCACGCGGCTGTTAGTTAAGCGAATCAAATGGTTTGTGGCTTCTTGAAGGAAAGCTCGTGTTTCGACGTTTTCCACGTCGCCGATGTGCTGGCTGATGAAAGCTTTGTTCTCGAATAGAACGCAGGAAGTGTTGTTCAGTTCGCCGCCTAAGCCTACGACGCAGCGCCGGGCTTTTTCCTTTAGCATTATGGGTGCTGGCGCGTAGCCTCTGCTTCGCCTAATGAACGACGGGCGAGTGCCGTGAACCCGCAGGACTGAGTCGTCGCAGCGATAAGCGATTTTGCGGTTGTGAAACAGGAAATAGTCCACAGTGACGCCCAGCGTTTTCAATGCTTCGTCGTTATCCTTGACGATTGGCTGGTTAGGCGGATTCGCGCTGGTCATCACGAACGCCGCATCCTCCACACGGTCGAAGAGCATATAGTGCAGGGCAGTGTAGGGCAACATGACGCCGACATTGTGCAGATCGGGAGCCACCAAAGGTGAAAGACCGTAGGCATCACTTTTGTTAAGCAGCACTATCGGACGCGCGTAGGAAGTAAGCAGCGCTTCCTCCTTCGAGGTTACTTCGGCGAAAGATTTTGCGGCTGCTATGCTTCGGGCCATGATGGCGAAGGGTTTGGCTCTTCTGTGCTTCGCTCTTCGAAGCGCTTGTAATGGCTCGTCTCTGGTTACGGATGCGGCAACGTGGAATCCGCCGTAGCCTTTTATGGCGAGAATTGCGCCTTCGGAGAGCAATCGTCCCGCTTCGCGCACGGGATCCTCATGCCGAATCTGCTCGCCGTTCCTTGTTGTCAAATAAGCTTTCGGACCGCATTCTGGACACGCCACGGTTTGCGCGTGAAAGCGCCTGTTAAGCGGGTCGCTATATTCTCGTTGGCAGTAGCCGCACATTGGGAACTCGCGCATGGTGGTGTTTTCGCGGTCGTACGGCAAGCGTTCAATTGTTGTGAAGCGGGGTCCGCAGTTGGTGCAGGTGATGAAGAAATACTCGTATCGTGGGTTTTTCGGGTCTCGTAGCTCGGTTAGGCACTCGTTGCATATGGCTATGTCTGGTGGTATAACCGAGCCTGAAAGCTCGGCTTTTTCGGAGCTTTTGTAAATGGTAAATTGCACGTGTTGGTTTTTGCCTGCGAGCGTTGTTGTTATGATGTCGTGGATTTGGGCTAGGGGCGGCTTCTTCTCTTTTAGTGCACGTAGAAAATTTTGGATGCTTTGCGCGTTGCCTTCGATGAGGATTTCTACTCCTGCATCGCCACGGTTGCGCACGTAGCCTGTCAAGCCGTTTTTTGCTGCTATGCGGTAGATGAATGGGCGAAAGCCGACGCCTTGAACTATGCCCGTAACGTTGATTTTAACGCGCAAGGATAAACCATCTCTAAAACAGAGAGGGAGGATTTCTCTTATACGTTTCGACGGTGTTCACAGGGTTTTTCTTTTCTCTTCTTCTTGCAGCACTCTTCTAAGGACTTTGCCTGCGGCGCTTACTGGCAGCTCTTTTCTGAATTCCATCTCTCTTATCGCCTTGTACGGGGCGACTTTCTCATTGACGAACGCCATGACTTCCGCTTCAGTGGCTTTGGCTCCGTCTTTCAGCACTATGAAGGCTTTCGGAATCTCACCCACAGTCGGGCTTGGCTTGCCGACGACTGCGCAGAGCTTCACGGCTGAATGCTCGTAAATCACATCTTCTATTTCGCGTGGGTAAACGCTGTAATCCTTGTATTTGATGAGGTCTTTCTTGCGGTCGGTGATGTAGAAGTAGCCGTCTTGGTCCATTTTCGCGATGTCGCCCGTGAGAAGCCACCCGTTGCGTATGACAAGTGCGGTTTCTTCTGGTCTGTTCCAGTAGCCTTTCATCACTTGGGGTCCTTTGACGGTGAGCTCGCCTGTTTCGCCAGTCCCAAGCGTTTTCTCGCCTGTTTCCACATCGACTATTCGGGCGTCCGTGTCTGGCAGAGGCAAGCCAATTGAGCCTAACCGCACTGTGCGCATTGTCTTGTCCACTGGGTTGCAGTGAGTGACTGGTGACGCCTCGGTCAAGCCATAGCCTTCTGCGAGAAAACCGCCTGTGATGGCCATAAATTTCTTCTGAACCTGCGGCGGAAGCGGCGAAGCGCCTGAAATGCAGACGTGGATGCTGGTTAAGTCGAACTTGCCCAACTCGGGGTTAGCCAGCAATACCGAGTACATGGTGGGGACGCCGCAGAAGACTGTAACCCTGTGCCTCTGGATGCTTTCTAAGGCTGCTACAGGGTCAAAGCGGGGAAGCAACACCATCTTGGCGGCTAAGAGGATTGGCACGTTCATGCTTGTGGTCATGCCATAAATGTGGAAGAGCGGCAAAGCGGTTAGAAACGTTTCTTCTGCGGTGGTGCCTTTTATCCAAGCCGCAAAAGCAATAGCATTTGAGACTAGGTTCATGTGGGTTAGCATGGCGCCTTTGGCTGTACCTGTGGTTCCGCCCGTGTACTGCAAAGCAGCCAAATCCTCTTTCGGGTTGATGTTCACTTTCGGCGGCTTAGCCCCTTTTTCCTTAAGCAGCTCTTGAAAAGAATAGACGTTTGGCTTCTGTCCAACTCTGCTGGGCGAAATGGCGGTTTTAGATGCGTACTCTTCCAAACTGGTGACTACGGCGTTCTTCAGCTTGGTTTTCTGCCAAACCTTCTCCACGATTGGGTAAAGCGAGTCTAAAGCGATTATTGTCTCGGCTTCCGAATCAGTCAGTTGATACTCCACTTCGCGCTCCTTATGCAACGGGCTTATGGCTGTTAAAACTGCGCCTGCCTTGAGAACGCCAAAATACGCGATTACAAACTGCGGAATGTTAGGCAGAAAAATCGCAGCCCTGTCACCTTTTTTCACACCTAAAGCTGCAAGGGCTGCGGCGAATTGGTTGGAAAGCGAATTTAATTCTCGGTAAGTGATTTCCCTTTCAAAATACGCTATGGCAGCTCTGTCTGGCTGCTCTTTCGCGGTTTTTGTCAGAATTTCATGGAGCGGAATCGACGGATATTCGATGTATTTGGGTACGTCGGAAAGCCAGAATTTGAACCAAGGCTTATTCTTCTCAGACATAGAATCTAAAGCAACAGAACAAGTAATAAATCCTTTTCAAACCAGAAGCTCTAATACTCTTCTATCGCGAATCCATCCATGAAATATACTCATCTGTTGAAGCGAACGTTTGATCCATGTAATCTGCAAAAACCCTGTAAACTCGCACATCAGTGCCCATTTGAGGCTTCCAATAGTTCAGCCAGCTGCTAATCTCTGTTGAGATGTCCTTGGAAACAAGGTTGCCCAGAACGTCAGAGGTATAATAGTTTCCAGCAGGGTCCAGAATGGCTATTTTTCCTCCAGAAACAGGAATTTGGACAGCGGCATGACCAGCATAAGAGCTAGTTATCAGTATGCATTCCACTTGGTGTTCTTGGCTGTAGCAGCGTATCATAGAGCAAAGCAGAATAGCCATGTCTTCGCAGTCGCCTTTTTCTAGGCTTAATGTTTCGTTGGGAAACTGCCACATCTCTGTTATGTAATCAACTTCACCGGGTAATGATGAAGGAAGCAGCGGGAAAAGCCCATCAGACCTATAGGCGACATTGTTTACGACCCAATTGTAGAGTGCTTTAATGTCTGTCCAGTACTCGTTCCAGTCTGATTGGTTGCTCCAACCTCCAGTGATTTGGTTGGTAACTTGCTGGACTGAAGAGTCATTTGAAGTGATGAACACGGATATGCCGTAATGTTGTGCTCGCTGATTGATTTGATACCTGATCTGCTCATATTCCGAAGCGGCTGCGTCGTAGCTATTCTGCAGGGCGGCAAACTGTAATTGTAAAGAATCGTAGCTCGTTTGGAGGAAGAGACGCTGGGAAATGAGAGCAGCATACTGAGAGTTCAGCTCATCATAGCGTTTTTGAAGAGAGAGGTACCGCGACTCGGCGAAGTCAGAAGCCTGTGAAGAATTCAACTCGTCATAACTCGATTTCAGAGAAAGGTATTCTGAATTCAGCCTATCATACTGCTCTTTCAAGGTCTCAAGTTGCGACTGCAGAGACAAATAATCTGCATAAAGCGATTCATAAGATGGCAACGAGTCATCCTGAGTTTTTTCATAAAGAACACTAACGAAAAGCGCCTGCACAACAACGAGCAGAACTAAGCCTAACACCAGCGCATGCCACTTAGTGATAGAGGCGCCTTTTTCTTTAGTGGACTCTGAAGCTTGCATTCTTCGCGGGTATTCTTGTAAAATGTCCATAAGTTACACCGTTTAATCTGCTTGCTACGTTAGCTTAATACAATTGTGAATTAGAAATCTTGATCACATCTTCACAGAGTTCAAGACTTTTCGAAAGATTGGAAAGAAATAGCAGGCAACTCCACAGATTGTTAGAAGAAAAATAGCTTAATTGAAAATAGTAACGCCAAATGCAGTGGATAATAAGCGTAGAACGCGTATTTTCTCAAGGAGTAATAAAAAGAGTTTTCGGGAATAAGTATTTCCTTTTTTAACCAGTTTTTTACATGAAGAAGAATTAGCGGCACCGCAAAAAGAGACAAGATCTGAGTGTCTGGTATAAGCAAGAATTGAAGGTTCAGAGCGAATAAAGCGAGAAAACCGAGTTTCGGATTGCCTTTTAGGATTTTCATGCCTACCGCGGTTAGCACTACGTAATAGCTTCCTTCCGTCATTAGAAGAATTGAAAGCAGTATGGGAATGAAAGCCAGTAGACTTCTCTTATTGTAAAAGTATATGGTTACGGCGCTTAGAAACAGCGAGAAGAGGATGTTTAGTCGTTCAAAAGGTTGGATTTCGAAAGCAAGAAAATATGGAATCTGGGAAATCAAGGCAAAAGAAAGGAGCGTTATCATGTACTTTCGTGGTTTCTTCGTGCTTTCAACTCCTAATACTATGAGGTAAGCGAATATGGGAAAGGAAAGCCTGCCGATAATATGAAGAAACAACACGTCTGGATATAGAATAGCACTAATGTGGTCTATCGTCATAGTTACGATTGCTATTACTTTGAGTATGTCTCTTCCGAAGTCAAACTTTCTCACTAGTGAAACACTGCCACACCGCATTACAATGCGGCTAATATAGGCTTTTATCATACTTTTGGAGATATTCATAAAGTTACGTGTTTTCAAAGAAAAGGAATCAACGCCGCGTTTTGTTTTTTACCATCAGAAAACTACATCATAGCCAAAAGTAATCTGGAAAACACCTGTACACAACCCCAGATTGACGGTTATAACAGACTTCTCACATACAATTAGGGTAAGCGTTTCAGAAACGCAAAACCTAAACTCTTAACAGTCAAACGCTAGTTCCACACGGAAGTTCAATGTATATAAATTGAAACTGGGAGTGAAGCGTATATTAGACTTGGCGCTCTTCAAGCTCGGAATTTTTCGCTCAGTTTTGTGATCATATCCTTGGTCATGGCCGCTAGATCATATGTTGGCGTCCAGCCCCATTCTCGGCGTGCTAAGCTATCGTCGATGGATATGGGCCAAGAATCCGCGATTTTCTGCCTAAAGTCGGGTTTGTATTCGCAGGTAAAGCCGGGGATGTGCTTCTTGATTTCCGCCGCAAGCGCTCCAGCAGAAAAGCTCATGGCAGCCACATTGTAACTTGCGCGAGCTTTCAGTTTGGAAGAATCAGCAGCCATAAGGTCAAGCGCTGCTTTGATGCAGTCAGAAATGTAGATCATTGGCAACATAGTGTCTTCGCGCACGAAGCACGTGTAACGTTTCTTCTTAAGCGCTTCATAGAACATTTCCACAGCATAATCCGTCGTTCCTCCTCCAGGCGGAGTTTCGCTGCTTACTACGCCAGGATAACGAGCACTGCGAACATCCAAACCAAACTTGAGGAAGTAATAGTTGCAGAGCAGTTCGCCAGCAACTTTTGTTAAGCCGTACATTGTTCTGGGAGCCAAAACAGTGTTTTGCGGCACGTTAACCCTCGGCGCCCCAGGACCGAAAACAGCGATGGAACTGGGCCAAAAAACTTGGACAACGCCGTATTTCCTCGAAGTTTCAAGCACGTTGTGAAGTCCGCCCATGTTGATTTTCCAAGCGAGTTGCGGGTTTTCTTCGCCCGCAGCTGAGAGAAGAGATGCCAAATGGTAAACTGCGTCAACCTCGTACTCTTTCACGGTTGACTGAAAACTCTCTTCCTTAGTTACGTCTAGGTATTCGAAAGGGCCAGATTCCAACAGCTCCTTGCCTGGTTTTTTCTTGTGCCCAGCCGCGACAACGTTGTTTTTGCCGTATTTTTCTCGGAGAGCCACTACCAGTTCGGAGCCAATCTGGCCTGTTGCTCCTGTAACCAGAACTTTTTTCACCGTTCGTTTCAACACAGAAGCCTCATATAGCGTGAAAAAGACTCACGTTCAAATATAAAATTTTCAGACTCTGCGTTATGGTTATATGCAGCCAGTGTAAAACAAAAGGAGAGAAAGGCTATGTCGGACACTGGAGTAACCATAAAGAAAAACGAAGACCTCTCGGAATGGTACACCGAAGTTGTCCTGAAATCAGGATTAGCAGACTACGCGCCAATAAAAGGATGCATAATCCTCCGAGAGCACTCTTACGCCATATGGGAAAAAATCCAAGAAGTATTCAACAAAAAAATAAGGGAAACCGGCCACAAAAACGTCTATTTCCCGATGTTCATACCCGAGAGCTTTCTGAAAAAAGAAGCAGAACACTTTGCGGGATTCGTTCCAGAAGTCGCTTGGGTAACTCAAGGCGGAAGTACCCCCCTAGAAGAAAAGCTTGCGATTAGGCCAACGTCTGAAACGATAATCTACGCCACTTACGCGAAATGGATTAGAAGCTGGAGAGACCTGCCCATCAAACTTAACCAGTGGTGCAACATCGTAAGATGGGAAACCAAAGCTACAAAACCCTTCCTCAGAACCAGAGAGTTCCTCTGGCAAGAAGGCCACACCGCCCACGCAACAAAAGAAGACGCAGATAAAGAAGTGATGGATATCCTAAACGAGTACAAAGATGTTATGGAAAACTACCTCGCGATTCCAGTGCTTGTCGGAGTGAAAACCGAGAGCGAAAAGTTCGCTGGAGCACTCTACACAACAACGCTGGAAGCGATGATGCCCGACGGAAAAGCGCTGCAAATGGGGACATCACACAATCTAGGCCAAAACTTCGCCAAAGTTTTCGACATAAAATTCATAGGAGAAGACGAGAAGGAGCATTACGTTTGGCAAACCTCATGGGGCATATCTACACGGTTGATAGGCGCGCTTGTTATGGTTCACGGCGACGACAGGGGATTAGTGGCGCCGCCGAAAGTCGCTCCAGTGCAGGTTGTCATAGTACCGATACCGTACAAGGGCGCTGACGCAAGTGCAATATTGGCGAAAGCCAAAGAAATCTTGGAAAAACTCAAGGAGAAAGGCATAACCGTCGTTTTGGATGACAGAGAAGAATACACGCCGGGATGGAAATTCAACGAGTGGGAACTGAAAGGCGTGCCCGTTAGGATAGAGATAGGCCCCCGAGACCTCAAACAAAATCAGATAACCATGGCAAGGCGAGACACCTACCAGAAGGCCACTGCCAAAATGGACGAGGCTGTACAAGCCACAGAAAAGCTTCTTGAAGAAATCCAAAGCAACCTGTACGCCAAAGCCAAAAGAGCTTTAGAAGAAAGAACAGCGACAGTGCATAACTACGATGAATTCAAGAAAACGCTCGAAGAGAAAGGGGGATTCATCAAAGCATTATGGTGTGGCAGCTCAAAGTGCGAAGAAAAAATAAAGGAAGAAACTGGCGCCACAATTAGGCTGAGACCTTTCGAAAAGGAAAAGCCCATAGCTAACTGTGTCTACTGCGGAGAAAAAGCCGTGGAAATGGTGTACTTCGCCAGATCATATTAAAGGCGCCTGTTTGAGGGGCAGTTTTTTGAAACCTGATTGGTGGATTCTACTCGGACAATTTAACATACTTGTCAAGCTGCTTAGCTACATCGGATAACCCGAGTTTTTTCAGCGTTATTTTCTTCGGTATTCCTCTCCCGTCCCATCCTCTCTTCTTGTAATAATTTTGTAACATAACATCGTATTTCACTGGGTCAAGCTTAGAGCCTTTCAATGGTCCTTGGGTTAGGGGCTCCTTAAACCATCTCAACGGTGGAACGTCCATTTCCTTTCTCCAGCTTCCTCCATACTCACGCATCCAAAAGGCCCGCATCAAGTTCCAGATTCGATCGCTGATTTCGTTTAAAGCGTTCCAAGTAAATTCTATTCCAGTAGCCGCGCGAAGGAATTTTGTGTACCATTCAAGTTCGAGGTCAAGCGAAGTGTTAGGTAAACGACAAACTGTTAAGGATTCAAAAACCCCGCCACGGAGGCGCTGCATCTCTATAACTTTGTCAATTTTCTCTTCACCGTAGCTTCCACGTTTAGCTTGAACCTCCCAAGAAATCACCCACGCGTCCTTGTGATGAGCACCAACTGAGCTGGTGCCGTAAGCCAACGCCATACCAGGTGCAGCGTGACAGTCATAAGCGGTTACCTCCAAACCCTTAATATGCATAGCCCAATCGGCTGATCCATGACCTATTTTGGCAGCAGCGGCTTGGACTCCTTCAGCGAGAACATCGCCAAAACCGCGCCTGTAAGCTATGTCGTTAATCAACGCCTTGGTTTCTTTGTATTTCCCCCAATGAAACTGCTCAGCAATACATCTTTTTTGGGAAGTTTCAATGGCGAAGCCCAGCACGTTTCCAAGCGAAATTGTGTCCAAACCAAGTTCATCTGCAACACGGTTTAAAGCCGCAA
>CAZXCX010000016.1:0-10666 GCA_964639375.1 uncultured Candidatus Bathyarchaeia archaeon | reverse complement strand
GGTGAAAAGCATATGTTGTTAAAACATAATAGGTAATCGGAATCGTTATAGCAGAATGCACGTAAGACAAAGAGTAAAATATGAATAATTTACTTCGAACCAGTGATTTGAACGATAATCTCTCCCGATCAACGGTTTCAACTCCGAAAAGAACGGATCCATAAATGCCAGAAACCACCGTAACCAGAGCATCCAACGCCAAAACTACAAGGACCCATTCTGCACCCGGGTACATTACCGTTCCAGGCCTCAGGAGTATTATGTACGAGTTGGATAACGATATGACTCCAACTGTCATCGGAAGGGCAAACATCAACACCGTCTTCATCGAAGCCGTCACGTCCTCACCTCGTCTCTCTGTCAAAAGTTTCGGATAAAGTGCGAAAGATAAGAAGCCAGCATAAGCGATGACGCCCGCAACCTGAAGGGCAGCATAGTATATATCCATACTACTAAATCCTCCGTAATAAAAGAGCATGATGAAAACGAAGTTTGCGATCACGCCTCCTACAACACTGTATACGATCAAAACTGAACCTTTAAGCCACTCTTTTACATACCCCCATTGAATGCGCTGTTTCAATTCGCCCGCAAAAAGTTTGAAGTAATAGACCGCTTGGACGGAGAGTGCAATGATTGTACTTACCACCGCTCCTAAGAGAGGCTGACCTAGCTGGATGATTATCACGTAGCCTATAATGACCCTAAACACTTGTTGCAAGATCAATCCGTAGCCTACTGACTGTGGCGTACGTGCTTGAAGGCATGGTTCAAAGAGCCCTATCAGGTATGATTCAATTATCTGAACCGAAACTATAAGGTAAAAAGGCAGATATACCGCAGGATTAGAGACTCCAGCTTCGGAAAGAAGCGATGGCAGGACAAGCGGGATGATGATGAGATAAGCAGCTGTGGTTATTAAGGAAAAAAGCAAATTTATTGTAAGTCCCGTTTTGGTTGCTCCTTCTTTCCCTCTTGCGACGCATCGCATAACCCAGAAGGGCACGACTCCAGCCAGCAATGTGAAGTACGGGAGAACAGTGTTAATGTTACCCCATATGGCGTATTCTGGGCTGTCGGCTGCAATTGCTCGCCCCAGCATGAATTGAAAAATAAGTCCAGTTGCCACGCCAATTAATTTGGCAGCGAATATGACGTAGCCCGAGTATTGCAGCCTGATCTCTTTTTTTGCCACAGAGACACCTTTAATTTATTTCATTGCATAACTCCATGTAAGTATTTAATCTTATGTAGCTAAACGGTTGCTTAATTTCAGGTATCTGTAATTTCGCTTTCATATCCCGTAAAGCTCTAAAATCGTGAATATCTAGATGCTTTAAGCTATCGCCGTTGCAAACATTAAGAGGCTAAACGTAGTTTTATTCGCATTTTGTTTCTGCTTATCCAATTGTAGATTGGGATGAGTGGGTATTTTATCGGTTGAGGAAGAACATCTTTAATCTCTCTGTGCAATCCTATTTTTACAGCGATTCGGCCTTTCTTCGTAATGGGCACGTAGTAGCGAGTTACGGGAAATCTGGAGAAGCCATTACTCTGTTTGAACTTGTCCAAGGCGGGGTGGTTCCCCATCCTTCCGTACATGAGCCATCCAATTTTTTTGGTTGCGCAAACTTCTACGGCTTTTGCAATTAGCGCATTGTTGACTGCTTTGTCCAAATGTTTTTGTAAGGCTAATATCTGAGTTATAATCGATATTTTGTCGCCGTGGATGAGCTGCGTAAAACCCGCAAGCTCATCTTGAAAAAACGCTCCTATAAAAGTGCAGTTTTGCGCTGAAAACACGCTTCGGGTGGTAGTCTGAAGCGATACTCCATAATGCGGATAAGCTCTTTCTTGTCTTATCGGTGTCTCATTAAAAATCTTCCATATGCCCTCAGCCAGTTTTTCGTTTGGCTCAACAACCTCTGTTGTTACACCGGTTTTTTCTGCCTTGCGAACCATGTTACGTGTCTTTTTTCCAACGTTTTGCCACCATTCGTCGTAAGTTGTCACTTGGAAAAGCGCGATGTTATCTTCTGTTTTCAACCAAGCTTCAGAGGGATTGAAAATCGTGTTACACCATTTTCTCTCGATGAAAGTAAATATGTCAATTCCTCTTTCTCCGAGTTTTTCAATGAAATCGCTCGTTGGAATTACGTCTCTTGCATACTCATCTGTGTCACTTGCAACTTTGAAGAAAAGTTTCTTTTTTACCGCTATTGTTTCTAATTCTTTATCTACTTTCAAGATTCTCCTAAGCGTTTCATAAAAGGGGCCTCTGTGGTTTATTTTTCCCCTTTGAAAAAGCCATATTGGGTGGAAGTGTAACACATGACCTTCGGCAGCGTATTCTTTAGCTAATTCTATGCTTCGCTTAACCGTGTGCGTGTGGCATACTACGTCTAAGCTATTTGTTTTGAATTGATGAAACGATTGAACTTTGAAGTCGGATGGGATAATGGGTCTTTTCGTTTTCCACCTTCTCCAGATGATTCTACCTAGCAGACGAGCGGTTCCGTGAATAGTATAATATGTTATCTTCCTTCCAGTAGCTGCTTCGAGAAACCGCGTTTCTTTTTCCGGATAATTTACTATGTGAATGCCCACATCATGTTTATCGTTATTTAAAAGTGCCAGCAGTTCTTCATCCGGTATTGTTTTCGAGGTAAAAAACCAGTGAGCCTCTACTTGACAAGGTGATTCATTAATCATTTTAGCAATAGTTTTCGAATTCTTTAAATAATCGTTACTAACTCTTAGGCCAGTAGCTGTATAAATGAAACTTTTAACTCTCGAAGTATAAGGATAATCAATGTCTAATCGCATTTTTAGCAATGCTTTTTCCGTTTTCAAGCTTATCTTTTATTCCCTTTCAATTTTGGCGATTAAATTCAGAAATTTCATAACATCTTTTGCCTTCTTATAATCTTCGTTGCATGTTACGATAACTGTTCCAAAACTCTGGGTTGCCTCTTCAAGTACATATTTGTACACTTCCGGTAGACAGTGGTTTTCCATCAAGTTAAAGAAGATTCTTGCGTCTTTCCCGAGAAAAATCTTCTCTTCTTTTTTAAACTTCAGTTTTATGGTGTGATTTGAGGGATAATTTGAATAGAAACCTAACAGCCCTTTAAAATAGATGTTTTGCGGCGTCTTTCTATAAAATTGCTGAAGTAAATATGCTACCATTTCTCTTATATGTTGCGGAGAGCAAGGGCTTGTTTTGAATAGCGGTTTTGAGCGAGCCCTGAAAATTCTAGAAAATGTTCTCTGTATTTTCAAAAGCGGAAACTCTATTCTCTTGCCAATCTCAATGATGCTTCTTAAGCATCCATTTAAGACTTCGAATTTCCCTATATCTGAACGCATATAATTTTCTGGATAGACTCTATACTTGTACCATGGACAAACCTTTAAAAGATTTAGAACATCAACTCTTGTGTCATGAAATTTCAACCAATAAGGCATATTCCATGTTATGTAATTTGAAAGTACGTTGTTAAACACAGTTTTTCTGACAAAAAATACGTCTGATATCATATTGGATCCTCCGCGTAGAAACAATACTGCTGGTGAAGCAGTTTCTACTGCATCAGCCGTTTTCGCTAATCCTTGGGATTCTCCGTTTTCATTCATTTTCACTAGGTTGCCAAATATGCCTTCGCAATCATTTTTTGTCATTGCCGAGACGTTTCTTTTAAGAACGTTGTCATCTACAAATGCGTCATCAGAATGCAAGAAAGTGATGTATTCGCCTTTGATGTATTCGGCTCCTTTCATTAACGCGTTTAATTGTCCGCTGTTTTTATCCAGCCGCAAATACGTGATCCTGTCGTCATCGAAACTATTGATGATTTCAGGCGTGTTGTCCGTTGATTTATCGTCTACAATTATTAGTTCCCATTTTTTGTAATTTTGATTTAAGACGCTCTGTATGGCGGTAGCTATGTACTTTGAATCGTTATAGGTTGGCATTAAGACTGAAATCTCGGGTTTTTGAATCACCTTTTTTCCTCTCTTCAATTACAGCACGATATATAGCAATAACTTTTCCCGCGTGAGCTAGGTAAGAATTATGTTGCAATACGTATTCTCTTGCGTTGTGTGCCATCTCATTTATTAATACTGGATCTTCCATAAGCGTTTCGATAGCTTTTGCTATTTCTCCGGTTTTCTTTTCTTGGACGAGTATTCCATTTTTCATGTTATGGATGATTTCGCGCATACCACCAATTCCAGAACAAATCACAGGTTTGCCGCACGACATTCCTTCGAGCATAGCGAGGGATGTTGCTTCTTGAATTCCATGCGCGGTTATGGAAGGTATTAGAATAGAATCAGCCATCATATAATAAGAGGTTACCTTATTGTGAGGGAGTGATCCAAAGAATTTAATTCTTCGATCTGTATCGGCTTCTTCTAGAATTTTTTCTCTTTCCGGGCCATCCCCCACAATTACTAGCTTCACGTTTTCATTCGCCACTTGCTTCATAGCGCGGACTGCATAGATCACGCCATTCTTTTCGACAAGCCTCCTAGGTACCAAAATTATGAAGTCGTCTCGGTTAAAACCTTTTTCTGCTTTTATTTTCCATTGTTCCTCTTTTGACACTGGTTTAAAGTTATCTGTGTCAACAGCGTTGTGCAAGACCGTAACATCGGCTGTTGGATAACCGAATTCTGATATAACATATTCTTTTAATCGTCGGTCAACAGTTATTATATGATCAGCATTTTTCATGCCTTGCTTCTCTGTCTCTAGGAGAAAAGGGTAAACCTTTTTCCGTTCTTTCTCGCGCTTGATAAACTCCACGTTTTCTCTTGCAAAATAGCCATGAAGCGTCAGCACTTTCTTTTGAGGCGTTTTCGCGATAGCCAACATCGACAGAACATCATGCGCATGGGCTATGTCAAAATCGTTTTTCGGGGCATGCTTCGCCAAATAGTTTATTCTCCACTTGATTTTGCGTTTGAACCTTTGTTTCTCAGAAAAGAGAAGCAATGTACCTTTTTTTGCTATTTCCCAAATATCGTTCGTGTTGTAGTAAAGGGTGAAAACATCCACGCCCAACTCTTTCAAGCCTCGCTCTAAAAGTAGCAGGTGAACATGTTTCCCTCCCATCTTTGTAATGTACGGGTTATCCGTGGACGTTAAGAGAACCTTCATTCAATTCACCGTTTGAGCGAATTGTAGATTTCGAGCACTTTTTCTGCGCAAACTTCTGGTTTGTGGTTTTTCATAAGGTAACTGTATTGTTTCTCCCATAAATCACTGGCCGCTCTTTCTACGGCACTGGCAACTGCTTCTTCAGTGTGCACATCTTTCAACGGAAACTCCTCATATTCTTCGAACTCCGACGCCACATACGTTACAACAGGTCTGCCGCAAGCTATTGCTTCTAGCGAGATAACTCCTAACGATCCGAGTTTAAACCTGTCGATAACAACGTCTGCGCTCCAGTAATATTGGTTAAGTTTTTGGTGGGCTGCTTTTGGAAGCACGTTTAGACGGAGACCAAGCGAAGAAGCTAAGGCTAAAGTTCTGCCAAAGTCCAACCCGTTTTTGATGATGTTAACTTCAACTTTGTCCTTAATTTTGACTAAAGCTTTGATGGCTATATCTGTGCCTTTCACGTTATAATTACAATCGCTAGCTATAAGTACTCTTTTTTTTCCGTCATGCTGAATAATGGGTTTCGAATAAAAAAGTTCAGTGTTCACTGGATTGGGCAAATATTCTGAATCTTCTCGAAATTGCCTCGCTATGCCGAAAACATCTGGAGTGCTTACCAAAATTTTGTCACATTTTTTTAAATTATGCCTAACTATTCTGCCCCATAATACGTGATTTAAACTCGTTCTTAAATCGCTGCCGTGTGCATGTCCGATCAGAGGTTTTTTACCTAAACGGGCCGCGATATAGCAGTCTTGGAGAAGATAATGTGCATGGTATATGTCCCCTTTGGCTTTCAAAATTTTATAGGTTAAACCGAAAGTCTTGCTCCAAAAGCTTCTGCTACGTTTAATAAGTTGCTTGTCTACGCCAAGCGGCATGTGCTTAAGCAAAGTTTCCCCGACGAAAGCGCAATCGTTGATCATAACAACTTTCATTGAAGCACCTTAAACACTAAATGTCGTCACACCTCGAATCTAAATCTTTCTAAACTAATTCAGCTTTTCTTCCAATTGTCAGTTTTGTGGCAACTGGAATCGCATTTAAAATCAGCGTGTTATATCAACTGTCTTCAAGTAGCAAAGATGTTAAGCCAAGTCTTGCGCGTAAATTAACAGGCAACGTAAATCTACCTCTGTCGTCGACAGTTAATAACGTTAAAAGGTCTTCTTGCTGTTTTCACAGTTTGGAAAAAAGGTCACAGACGAGAGTTGGGTTGTTTTTGTCTAGGGCATCGTAAACGTCCGCTATTGTGATGCGCTTTTCGACATTGCTATTTTCGCTCATTTTCGAGACCCCATTTGTTTATTTTTTGCAGTAAACCAGAAATCAGGCATTTTAATAATAGGAGTTTGTCTCATTTCTAAGGCAAAGTCAAACACCGCAGGAACTACATCATCCTCTACACCGCGTACAAAATCATGCCCACCAACAAACCCGTCAGGATGTATATGGTCAAACGCATTTCTCAAGTCTCTGAGAACAAAGTCATAATCATGGTTGCCATCAATATAGACAAAATCCAAGTCTCCCGGCAATATTTTGAAGGCTGCATCGCTTGTCAGCCTAACAAAAGATAGTTTTGGGTTATCCTTCAGCGTAGGATATTTGGTTTTTTTAGGGTTGCCAAAGTCTTGGCAAACATTCCCTATAAAATATGACTGCCCAAGATAAGGGTCAACGCAGTAGAGCTTTTCGATATTCAGTTCTTTCAGAAGGTTCTCAGCGTTATCTCCCCATCCAAAACCGATTTCCACACCCTTTAACGGCTTAGTTCCATAATGCCGTCGCAACATTTTAGTGAAGGGTCTCGGTACTCTCTGTACATACTCAAGAGACTCCTTGATGTTAACAACAAGTTTGGGCGTGAAAACCTTCATGCATAATAATCCAAGCTGTATGCGCAAGTTTTCTGTCTGTTCAAGCAATCCCGTTTTAACCTTGCCCCCATTTATAATCATATGTATAACGTTTATGCGTGAGCCAACCTACGATAAGGTTAACGTAAACAGTGACGCTTCGTGTCTTGCTACCATAAAAAGATGTGACATACACTCGGAACATGTTGAATGCAAGAGCAGGTAGTGATGTATATTTTATCTTCCGCATCCATGCACCCATGATTCTTGCCCTTCGCATTGTATTTTCATTCGACAATAAAGGCTTATGGTAATACCACACTGGCAGACTGTAGTAGTTCCATCCTAAACGCCTAAGATGCCACCCAAACAGAACGTCTTCAAGTACCGGGTTTTGCGTTTCAAAGTTTCTCGTGGCTTCTGTTCTAACGAGGCATAGACTAACCCCAAACCTACCCTCGTTTTTCCGAACCTTGTTGTGATACGCTTCAGACTGTTTAGAGCTAAGAAACAATGCTTTTTTCAGTTTGGCATTGTTAACCACCGGCATTTCAACAGGGCTACAGTACACCGCGCCTAATTTATCATCATCAAAAGAGGCTCTGAAGCTAATCATACGTTCAAGCCAACGACTACAGGCCATAGCGTCAGAGTCCACCATGACAAACCAATCTCCCAAAACGTGTCGGCATATCCACGTTCTTGCTTGTCCGAGATTTGCTTTCATTCTAATGATTTTTGCTCCGAGCGACGCTGCTATCTCAGCAGTAGCATCTGTGGAAAAATTGTCTACCACTATTATATCAATATTCAAAGTGGTTTGTCTTAGGGCTTGGATACACTCTTTGATGGTGCGTTCATTGTTCCAAGTAGGAACGAACACTTGAATAACGTTTGTTATTTGTGAGGCACCACCTTAGCTCGTTTGGACCAATTCTGTACACTCTTCATATTCAAAGGTGTTGGCATCTAGGAGGTGGTTGATATGTCTCTTACCCCTCTCCTGTTGTTGACCTATCCAGTAGAAGGCCCAACCAAAAAACCAAAAAAGGATTATTGCAGGTAAAAACAGGATGGTTAGTGCCCTGCTGTGTTTTTTTTCTAAAGGCGAATTTCATTTGTTCCCCTCTGCCCATTTTGGGTAAAAAATGTTTGTTTTGTTTAAAAGCTTTTCCCATTGAGGTTCTGTTAACTCTTCGCGTGGTAGTTTTCCCTGTTAACTGTCGCGTGGTAGAATAAACCTTTTATTATGCCAAAGATTTCAGGACAAACAACACTATAACGCCTTTCCACCACTCAAAGGTTAACACGATTCTTTGCCACGCGACAAGTTAACAGAACCCAAATGTGCCATCCCTGAAAGGTAGATAATGCATGTCAGCTACTACGTCGACTCCTTTAGATTTAAAGCGGTCTATCCCTATTTCTGCTCTTTTGTTTTTTCCACAGCCAACATCTAAGCCTACCACTTTCTGTTACTCCCGTGTTCTTCCAGTCTCTCCATTAGCTCCCTTTGAAGGATTTCGGCTCTTCTCTTGACCTTTTCAACTTCAGCACGAACATCTTCATCTTTAACTTCATCCTTTCGTTTCTCATTCGACTCCAAAATCAAATGTAGGAATTTTGAATCATAGATATTTAACAGTAATTCAGTGTTTGGTATTAAACAGTGACCGCCTATAAATCCTGGAAACATGAGGGGTCTGTCTAACCTCAAGCGGTGTGTATCTTCCAGAAAATCTACGACTTCATCAAAGTCACAGTCAAAATGTCTCGACATTCTATGCATTTCTTGAAAACAGGCAATCATCCATGCTCTGTAAGTTGTTTCGAACAGTTTAGCCAACTCTGTTTCGGTACAGCTTTTTAATGTTTTCACTTTTAAGTTCATTTTCTCAAAATGCTTGCGGGCGGCATCCGTTGCTTTTGTGTTTACTCCGCCAACGTATTTTGCCCAGCGTTTCAACTCCCACTCCATGTACTTGAAGTTTTTGTGTACTCCACGAACCGGAGAGTGGGCAACAAGGCAATTGCACTGTTCATAGATTTTCTTTGTTGTTCCTGGCGGAACCGTGCTGTTGATGATGAGCAGTTTTGGTTTAAATTGTTTTGCGTAGCTGGCGACTGTGTCTACGAATTTTTCTTGAATTTTACATAGAAGGCAAACGTGCATTGTGTCTACTTCATTTGGTAGTTTACTCCTGTTCTGGCCAGTCGCGCGCATTTTTGTTTCATCTAAATCTAATCCATAGACGATAAACCTATCTTCTTCTTTCAACAGGTCGAATAATGCATGTCCAATCTCACCTAAACCCACTACTAGGACTTTTTCTTTAGTCAATTTACCGCATCCTGTAACAGAAAAATTAAGTAAATTTTTAAACTATTTAAAGGTTGAAGTTCAAAAGGAATGATTATGCAACAGCCAAAAACTGGAAAAGGAGTAATAATTGGAGCCAACGTTCAATTCGGCAGGGAAGTTGTTGTTTGGAATTACGTTGTAATAGGCGACAACACGAAAATCGGTGATGGAACATGCATCGGAAGCTTTTGTGACATAGGCAAAAACGTGACTATAGGTAAAAACTGCAATATACAAGCTCATGTGACGGTTTCAAATGAGTGTGTACTCGGCAATAACGTGTTTATCGCGCCCAATAGTTCGCTTCTTAACGATAAATATCCTAAAAGCAAGTTTCTAACATCTCCGATAGTAAAGGATAACGTCATAATAGGCGGAGGAGTTACAATACTGCCCAGTGTGATTTTGGGAGAAAACTCGGTTATTGGCGGAGGAAGCGTTGTAACTAAAAATGTTCCTCCTGGCAAAGTCGTGACGGGGGTTCCAGCAAAAGAAACCATGACTAAGAAAGAGTATGATGCCAAGCGCGAAGCATTCATTAGGGCAAAACAGAATAAAGGTGAAAACCAACCGTGAGGATCTGGTATGACGCGTGCACTGGTAAGCACGTTCGATACGGTGCAGCAATCGCTGAGCGCCTTAGAAAATCTGGCCACGAAGTAATATTTACTACGCGAGAACATCCTGACACGCTGGCTTTAGCGCGTATTATCGGCGAAAATCCAATTGTTGTCGGAAAATATCGCCCGACATCGCTTTTTTCGAGACTTGAGGCGAGCGCAAATCGCGTCCTTAAATTTTCCAGATTGTTTAGGGATAATCCTCCAGACATAGCGATTTCTCATCAGTCTGTGGAACTGTGTCGGACAGCATTCGGTTTGGGGATTCCCATAATTTTGACCGCTGACACTCCATATGCTAAGGCAGTAAACAAGCTAACCATACCTTTTGCCACTACGCTCGTTGTCTCAGAGGCTCTGCCAAAACGATTTCTGGAAAAGTATTGCCCCGCTAGCATCATTCGGTTTAAAGGTGTAGACGAGGTTGCTTGGATTAAAGATTTGAAACCGCCAAAAAAATCCGACTTCAAGAAGCCGCTTATAGTTGTCAGGGCGTTCGAAACCAAAGCCGCTTACGCACTTGGAACCGCTGACTCCACATTGGGAATCGCGAGAAAACTTGAGACTCTCGGGAACGTTCTTTTTCTCAAACGCTATGATGCGCTTGGAAAGGATGCTTTCGCTGGTAAGGAGGAAATTGTGGATTCTGCGA
>CAZXCX010000015.1:0-10755 GCA_964639375.1 uncultured Candidatus Bathyarchaeia archaeon | reverse complement strand
CGTTCGCCCATTACCTTCTGTCACACTTCGCTGCGTTAGAACGCGACCTGCAAAGACTTCAAAACGCTTACACAAGAGTTAATCTTTGTCCAATGGGCGCAGGAGCCTTAGCTACCACAAGCTTCCCAATAAACCGCGACAGAACCGCGAAACTCTTAGGCTTCAACGGTTTAGCGGAAAACTCGATTGACGCTGTAGGCAGCAGAGATTTCATCACTGAAACCCTCGCCGTTCTAACGCTGATCGCTGTAAACCTAAGTCGCTTTGCCGAGGACCTCATAATCTGGAGTTCACCCGACTTCGGAGTAGTAGAGCTTCCAGACGAGTTCACCAGCACAAGCAGCATCATGCCTCAAAAAAAGAACCCTGAAGTCTTGGAAGTCATCCGTGCAAGAGCCAGCCATGTGCTAGGTGATTTTGTGGCTTCAGCCGCTGCGGTGAAGAGTTTGCCGTCCACGTATAACCTTGACTTTCAGGAAATCACACCCAAGCTCTGGGAATCCATAGAAAACGTACGCGCTTCGCTGGACATGTTCCATAAGCTGCTTCCTAAACTGAAAGTAACTGCAGATGTCTCTGGCAAAGCCAACGCAAGTTTTGTGGCTGCGACCGAGTTGGCTAATGTGCTTGTTCGTAAATATGATGTTCCGTTCCGAACGGCGCACAAAGTAGTCGGTGCCCTCGTCAAGTCGTTGATAGAGGCAAAACTGACTTTCGCAGATGCTACGCCTGAACTGCTGCAGAAAGCGGCTAAGGACGTTGCAAGCATCAAATTAACAGTCAAAGCTGAAGACCTGAAAGCGCTCGCAGATCCGCTTGCGCTGGTTGAAGCCTGCAAAGTCAAGGGCGGACCCGCGCCAGCCGAGGTCAAAAAAGCGTTAGATGCACGGAAGAAAAAGGTGTTTCTAACCAAATCCAATATATTGCAGATGGACAAGGAGCTTGAAGAGGCTGAAAACAAACTGGAGAAGGCTGTCAAATCATATTTTCCCGTGAGTTCCAGCGAAAACATAAAACTTAAAAATTCAAACTTATAGGTAGTATAGGGCTTTGGTCCCAGAACTTAATTCCAGCAAAAACAAAAAAGCGGTTCTACTGTTAGAAGACGGCACCTTTTTTGTCGGCAAAGGTTTTGGAGCAACAGGCAAGACTTCAGGAGAAGTAGTTTTCTCAACATCAATGGTTGGATACCCTGAAGCACTCACCGACCCCTCGTACAAAGGGCAGATTCTAACCTTAACTTACCCGCTTGTGGGCAATTATGGCGTTCCGCCTTACGACCTCAACTTCGGCCTCCCCCTTTACTTCGAGTCGGATCGTATTCAAGTGCAGGGCTTAGTTATCCATGAACTGTGCCATGAACCGTATCATTGGGCGTCAACAAGAACTCTGGACAAGTGGTTATCTGACGAAGGCGTTCCAGGAATTTACGGCGTTGACACTCGACGCCTTACAAAGAAGCTTAGAATGCACGGCGTAATGCTTGGGATTTTACAAGTTTGTGAGGCTGGAGAAGAGCCCAATTTAGACAACCTTTTGAAAGAAGCGAAGAAGGGCATTCCAGATCCCAACTTGACCGATTTAGTCAAAGAGGTGTCTGTGAAAGAGCCTGTCCACTACAAAGTCGACGGCAAAAACACGGTTGTTTTGATTGACTGCGGCGTTAAGTACAGTATTATGCGGAACTTGTTGAAACGTGGAATAAACGTTGTAAGAGTGCCTTACGATTTTTCAGCCAAAGAAGTTTTGGAGTACAATCCGAACGGAGTGGTTCTGAGCAACGGTCCTGGAGACCCGAAAAAGTGTGTTAAGACAATAGAATGCGTCAGAGAATTAGTTGAAAAAGTCCCGTTGATGGGCGTTTGCTTGGGCGCCCAGATATTGACGTTAGCGTTGGGCGGAGACACTTACAAACTTAAGTATGGACATCGTTCCCAGAACCAGCCTGCACGTGACTTGAAAACCAATCGCTGCTACATTACCACTCAGAATCACGGTTACGCCGTCGAGAGTGAATCTCTTAAGAAAACGCCTTTGGAAGCTTGGTTCATGAACCCCAACGATAAGACCGTTGAAGGCGTTAAACACAAGAGCAAACCCGTTTTTGCGGTGCAGTGGCATCCTGAAGCGTCGCCAGGACCCTACGACACCGAGTTTCTGTTTGATACGTTCGCAAAATCAATGGAGGCAGTGTAAAATGCCAAAGTTCGATTGGGTACGCAAGGTGCTGGTGCTGGGGAGCGGCGCCATAAAAATCGGAGAAGCTGCCGAGTTTGACTACTCTGGAAGCCAGTGCCTCAAAGCCCTGAGGGAAGAGGGCATTGAAACTGTTCTGATAAACCCGAACATAGCCACAATCCAAACCGACCCACGCTTGTCGGGTAAAGTGTACCTTCTACCTGTAACGCCTGAATACGTGGAAAAGGTCATTCAAAAAGAACGACCAGACGGAATTCTGCTAGGTTTTGGAGGACAAACCGCGCTAAACTGCGGTGTCGAGCTCGCACAAAAGGGCATTTTCGAAAAATATGGTGTGAAGGTTTTAGGGACACCCATTGAAGCAATAGAGAACACTGGAAACAGAGCACTCTTCAAACAAGTAATGATCAAAGCGAACGCCCACCCGCTGAGAAGTAAATCAGCCACAACAGTTCGGGATGCCATTGAAGTGGCTAACGAAATCGGCTACCCAGTAATAGTTCGAGTTGCTTACACTCTCGGCGGTAAGGGTGCAGGCGTTGCCCACAATGCTTGGGAGTTAAGAGAAATAGTTACACGCGCCTTGGCGCAGAGCAGGATAACCCAAGTGCTCGTGGAAGAGTACATTGGACACTGGAAGGAAATCGAGTACGAAGTCATGCGTGACTATGCAGATAACTGTTTAACCGTCTGTAACATGGAAAACTTTGACCCAATGGGCGTTCACACAGGAGACTCCATCGTCGTTGCACCTTCGCAGACGCTGTCAAACCGCGAATACCACCTAATAAGGTCCACCTCGATAAACACGATACGAAGTTTAGGAATAGTCGGCGAATGCAATATTCAATGGGCTTTGCACCAGAAATCAGAAGAATACCGCGTCATAGAAGTCAACTCGCGTATGTCAAGAAGCTCTGCCCTCGCAAGCAAAGTAACAGGCTATCCCCTGGCGTACATAGCTACTAAGCTATCTATCGGTTATCTTCTTCCAGAACTGATTAACAAAGTTACAGAGACTACCACAGCCTGTTTCGAACCAGCCCTAGACTATGTCGTAGTCAAAATCCCCCGATGGGACTTACAAAAATTCGAAAAAGCGGATCGTCACATAGGACCCCAAATGCGTTCCGTGGGCGAAGTAATGTCCATCGGACGTTGCTTGGAAGAAGCTCTGCAAAAAGCCACACGAATGTTAGACATTGGCAAGAATGGGCTGGTCTGCAACGAAGAGGATTTGGAACCTGAATCAGCAGAGAAAATTAAGGATGTGCTGGCTAACCCAACTGACGAGAGACTTTTCAAGATAGTCAAAGCCTTGAAAATGGGCATTTCAATCGAGGAAATTTACCGCCTAAGCGGTGTTGACCCGTTCTTCCTCCATAAAATCAAGAACATTATTGACATGGAAACAAAACTCCGCACTCTAAATCTTAGAGACAGCAGTGCGGCAGAAATTGTGAGAGAAGCAAAGCGCATAGGTTTCTCCGATGAGCAAATAGCTGTCTGCCAAAAAACTAACGAATCAGCGATAAGAAAATTCAGAAAAAACGCGAACATTATTCCATCAATAAAGCAGATTGACACTTTGGCGGCTGAGTGGCCAGCTAAAACTAACTATCTTTACCTCACGTACGGCGGCGACGAGGACGATATAGAACTGAGCAATGACAAGAGCAAAGTGATAGTGTTAGGTGCGGGAGTTTTCAGAATCGGCTCAAGCGTGGAATTTGACTGGTGCGGGGTCAACACGATTTGGGCGCTTAAGAAAAACGGCATTCAAGAGGCCATAATGGTTAATTATAACCCTGAAACTGTCTCAACAGACTACGACGTTTCCGATAAGCTGTACTTTGAAGAATTAACCACTGAGAGAATTCTGGACATCTATGAAAAAGAAAACCCGTTAGGCATAATCACCAGCGTCGGTGGCCAGATTCCAAACAACTTAGCCATGAAACTGGCTAATTCTGGAGCAAAGTTACTCGGCACTTCAGCAGAAAACATCGACTTAGCCGAGGACCGGTCAAAGTTCAGCGCTCTCTTGGATCAACTGGGCATTCCCCAGCCGAGCTGGAGCAAACTTAAGTCAATAAGCGCTGCTAAAAGGTTCGCGGAGAAAATCGGTTACCCAGTGATCGTGCGTCCCAGCTATGTGCTGTCAGGCTCCGCAATGCGTGTGGCTTACAACGAAACAGCGCTGGAAAACTTTCTCAAGTTGGCAGCCAAGGTTTCCCGCGACCATCCAGTGGTAATCTCAAAGTTTGTTAATAAAGCCAAAGAGGTCGAAGTGGACGGCGTCTACGACGGCGAAACCTGCTTGATCGGCTCCATAATGGAACACGTGGAGAACGCAGGCGTTCACAGCGGCGACGCCACCATGAGCATCCCGCCTAACACGCTTTCAGCTGAGGTCCAGAAAAAAATTGAAAATGCAACTCAGAAAATCGTCAAAGCCCTAAAAATCAAAGGACCATACAACATCCAATATCTTGTAAAAGACGGCGCTGTCTACGTTATTGAATGTAACTTGCGGGCTTCGAGATCTATGCCTTTCGTGAGCAAGACTCGTGGAATAAACCTCATAGAACTTGCCACATCGGCTATGCTTGGCAAGAAATTTGAAGGACTTAAAACATGTGGGTTGCCGCCTACAAGCCATTTTGGCGTAAAAGTACCTCAGTTCAGTTTCATGCGCTTAAGCGGAGCGGACCCAGTTCTAGGCGTTGAAATGCTCAGCACAGGCGAAGTGGCATGTTTAGGCGAGAACTTTGCTGATGCCTTCTCGAAGGCGTTGCAGTCTGCAGAGTTCCGCATCCCACCCAAGGGCGGTTCCGTGCTCATAACGGTTGGCGGTGAAGAACCAAAAAGAAGAGTTGTGCCGCTAGCCAAGGCTTTTGAGGAGATGGGTTTCAAAATCTATGCTACCGAACATACTGCTGAGGTGTTGCAGGCGGCAGGAATAAGCAGTGTGTCAGTCCTACACAAAGTTAAAGAGGCCAGCGTGAACCCGAACATTCTTGATTACCTTCAAGACCAAAAGATAGACTTAGTCATAAACGTTCCAATGGCGAACAAACAGAGAAACTACTCCGACGTCTTGACAGATGGTTACATTATTCGGAGACAAGCGGTGGAATTCAACGTTCCCGTAATCACGAACTTGGAGTTGGCTTCTGCCCTCGTAAAAGTCTTAAAACAGAGAAACCACAATGGAACCACAATTCGCTCTTTGAACGAATACATGGACGATTTGCCATGGAAGCTCTGGTGAACAAGCGCTCCCTTCTCCAAAAAATTTTAATACGGGAGCACGCCTTTTCGAATGGCATCGGTTGGAGGCATTGAAACTTATCTCCAAAAAGAATAAGCGAACCATAGAAGAGATTAACGAGAAGATAAGAACTGGCGACGTTCAAGTTTTAACAGCTGAAGAAATGAAGAAGCTAGTGGAAAGTAGCGGCGTCGAAGTTGCATTTAAAGAAGTTGACGTTGTCACAACAGGCACTTTTGGAGCAATGTGTTCCTCAGGTGCCATCATCAACATTGGTCATTCTGACCCGCCTATAAAAATTGAGAAAGCTTGGATCAATGATGTGCCGATTTGCCATCCAGGCGCAGCCGTCGACCTATACATCGGCGCCACCGCTACATCAGAAACGCAACCTTTTGAATACGGCGGAGGACACGTGATTGAAGACCTCGTACGCGGAAAAGAAGTTGAGCTTAAAGCCACGGCGTATGGAACTGACTGCTACCCAAGAACCCGAATCAAAACAAACATAACAAAGGATGACCTAAACCAGTTTTACCTGCTCAACTTTCGCAACTGCTATCAACGTTACGCTTGTGCAGTGAACAGCCGCGACGAGACCATTTACACGTACATGGGTAAGCTGCTGCCGCGGTTGAAGAACGCCACTTTCTCAGGTGCGGGCGAGTTGAATCCGTTGATGAATGATCCTGACTACGAGACCATAGGCATTGGCACGCGCATTTTCTTAGGCGGAACACAGGGCTACGTAATCGGCGAGGGAACGCAGCATGACCCGCAGAACCGTTTCGGCACCATCATGATCCGCGGAGACGCTAAGAAGATGAGTCCTGAGTTTCTGCGGGGCGCATCTTTCACGCGGTACGGCACCACGCTTTACGTTGGGTTGGGCATACCTATTCCCATCTTGAATGAGGGCTTAGTTAAGAAAACCGCCATACGGGATGAGGAAATCTTCACGAACATTGTTGATTACGGTGTGCCGCGCAGGGACCACCCGAAACTGGCTAAAGTCAGCTACAAGGAGCTGAAGTCGGGCGCGATTACTGTAGGCGACAGGCGAATCAGGGTCAGCTCGCTTTCCAGCTTGAAGACCGCTAGGAAAATCGCTGGAACGTTAAAGTCGTGGATTGAGAACGGCGAGTTCTTCTTGACTGCGCCTGTTGAGCGTTTGCCAGTTGACACCATGTTCAAGCCTATGCGGCAGACTGAGGAGGTGTCGTTTGTGGCTAACGTGATGCAGAAGGCGGTTACGTGCAGCGAGATGGAGGCGGTGCAAGCCATAGCGGAGCGCATCGTGACGCGGTCTGTTAACCACATCGTCATGGTGGATGGCAACGGCAAGCTTACTGGTATCGTGACTTCGTGGGATATTACGCGTGCGTTGGCTCAGGGCAAAACAGCGCTTGCGGACATTGTCACTCGGCGCGTGATAACGGCGAAGCCTGATGAGCCTTTGGAGACCGCGTCGAAACGGATGGCGCAACATAACATCTCGGCTTTGCCAGTGATTGACAATGAGAAGAAGGTGTTGGGCATTGTCACGGCTGAGGACGTGTCCAAGCTTCTGGGAAGGTGAAGGCTGAATGGTGCGAATACTGCTTAGGTTCTCGGAGGAAATCGTTGAGGAGCCGATAACGTCGCAGATAATCTTGGAGCTGAAGGTGCCCATCAACATTATCGCGGCGCACGTGAACTCGAAGGGCGGCGAAGTCTTGGCTGAAGTGCCAGATGAAGCGCTGGACAAGGTGGTCAAGGCGTTCCGCAAACGAGGCGCAACGGTCAGCATACCAAAGCTCATTGAGGTTGACAGCGAGAAATGCGTCAACTGCGGCGCCTGCGTCACGCTATGTCCCGTGGAAGCGATTACGATTGATGAGGACGCGTCTGTGGTTTTCGACAAGGAAAAGTGCATCGGCAGCATTTGCAGCGCCTGCGTTGACGCTTGCCCATCCAGAGCCATAAAATCAGTGAAGCAGAACAACTCGGAACTCACAGGCAACAACGCGCGCTAAAGGCGCTCGGAGCAGAATGATGAAACTTTTCAAAGAAGCCTTCAGTCTCAAGGAGTCACAGTGCACCGTAGTCGCCGACAAGCCAGAAGGCATCCAAGCAGCCAAAGACTCGATTAAGCGTCACCGGCGCAGGCTCGAAGCGTACATCAGAACCAACCCCAAATTCTTTCACACACTCGAACCCGTTCCAGTGCCCAGCAAGCCGTTGGTGGCTAAGCTGATGGCTGAAGCCGCGGAAAAAGCAAACGTGGGTCCAATGGCAGCCGTCGCTGGCGTTCTGGCAGACCTAGCCGTGAAAGACATGCTGCGGGCTGGCTGCGAGGTGGCAGTTGTGGAAAACGGCGGCGAAATCTCCGCAGTATCTAACACGCCCATCGATGTGGCGGTTGCAGCTGGAGATGCACCTCTTTCGAAACGGTTCGGCTTTAGACTAACGGATTTTCCAGTGGGCATTGCCACGAGTTCAGGTCGTTTCAGCCACGCTTTGAGCTTCGGCGACGCTGAGGCAGCTACGGTTTTCTGCAGAAACGCAGGATTAGCAGATGCCGCAGCCACAGCAGTGGGCAACGTGGTAAAAGGCGAGGATTGCCAAGTTGCCATTCAAGCTGGGATAAGCAAAGCCTTGCCTATTCCGGGGGTTGAAGGCGTTCTCATCATCTTTAAGGGGTTCACTGGAACAGCAGGCAAGATTCCGCAAATAATCAAAGTTGATCCTTCTGCAATTTAGCTCTGCATGTTGCTTCTGCTTTCTAAAGAGCCTTCGCAAACATGGGGTTACAGATTTTCTCCGAAATGCTTTTATTTTCGAAGCTAGTTCCTTTTGCTAGGTTCGAGGCTATAATGATGAATCCTACGCTTCAGAAAGAGAGCATGCTTGCGCAGTTCTTTAGCTTCGACTACGATTTTTATTATTTTAACTAAGCCCAGAGCAAAAACGAGAAAAGTTTTGTTTAAGTTCTGGGCGCAGGATGGTTGTGTTAAATGGAAAATGTAAAATCTGACAAAAAAATTGTGGTTAAATTTGGTGGTTCTAGCTTAGCCGATCACGAGAGATTATCAAAGGCTGTAGCCGCCGTAGCAAATGAAGTCGCAAAAGGCACGCGAATCGCAGTGGTGGTTTCAGCCATGGGAAAAACAACCGACATCCTCATGAGCACAGCAAAAAACACTTCAAACGGAAAACTAGAGAAACGCGAATTGGATGACATACTTTCAATGGGCGAAAGAACCAGCGTTAGAATATTCGCTGCCGCACTGAGAACTAACGGCGTGAACTCCCGCTATTTCGACCCGCTGGATAATGAGTGGCCCATAATAACCGACGATGCCTTTTCCAACGCAAACCCGCTCTTAGGAGAATGCAAAAAAAGAATCCGAGAATGTGTGCTTCCAATCGTTGAAAAAGGCGTCGTGCCAGTTATCGCAGGTTTCGTTGGCAGAACCATAGACGGCAGAATCACCACACTAGGACGCGGCGGAAGCGACACCACCGCTTTTATTCTAGCTGAAGCTCTGAAGGCTGACGAAGTCGTTCTGGTTACCGATGCTGACGGAATAATGTCGGGCGACCCAAAAATTGTTGCCAATCCCAGAAGGCTCTCGGAAATCGGCGTTACCGCTTTGGTGGGTCTCGCCGATGCAGGCGCCAAGTTTATTCACAGCAAAGCGCTGAAGTACAAACCGCAATCCATAAACGTTAAAGTAACCAACCACGCTTATGCCAATCTGAATAAGGAGGGCACTTTGATTACTGGAGCCTTAGCAACCGAACTTGACGTGGAAATAGCACATTCCTCTCCAGTGGCGGAAATAACCGTAGTGGGACACAGCATCTCTGAAAGCCCCCCGATTATATTGGAAATGGTGGAAAAAGCAAAAGCGCATTCATCACTGCTGGGCATGTCAATGAACACGAACTCTGTTATTCTGTACGTTTCCCAAGAGAAAAACATAGACGCGCTCTTCAACGAAATCCATAATATAATACTGAATAAAGCTGAAACTATAGCCATGGCTGTAAAGAAAGACCTTGCCTTTCTGAAAACCAGCGGTGTTGGTTTAGAAGAAACCCACGGGATAATTGGGAAAATCTCTGAAGTTCTGCGGGTCAATGATATTAACATTTCTGGTATACTGACTATCACATCGAGCATACTTCTCTTTGTAGATTGGAACGAACGCGAAAAAGCTTTACACTTAATCAGAAATTCCTTAAGGAGAAAGTAACAATGAATAAAACAATAACAAAAAAAGGATTGAGAACCCATGGATCAAGGTAAGAAACGACGATTAAAAAGAATCTTCCAAAAAGACAACCGCACAGTCATGGTTCCTATGGACCACGGCGTCAGCATGGGCCCAGTCAAAGGGATAACCAACATGCAAAAGATAATCGATCAGCTGTTGAAAGGCGGAGTGGACGCCGTAGTATTGAATAAAGGCATAGCCAAACGCGTCGACGTCGGAAACGCTGGGCTAATAGTGCATCTCTCAGCCATATCAAAACTTAGTCCAAACGCAAACAACAAGGTTCAAGTATGCACTGTGCAAGAGGCAATCCGCATTGGCGCAGACGCAGTTTCAGTACACATCAACGTGGGCGCCCAAGATGAAGATAAGATGCTTGCAAAGCTGGGCAGAGTTGCCGATGAATGCGACATTTACGGCATGCCATTACTGGCTATGATGTACCCGCGGGGTCCAAAGATACAGAGCGAACACGGCGCTGAGGTAGTGGCGCACGCAGCCAGATTAGGCGCAGAGCTTGGCGCTGACATAATCAAAACAAACTACACTGGCGACATAGAGACTTTCAAGGCGGTTGTAGAAGGCTGTCCTGCGCCAGTCATAATCGCAGGCGGCCCAAAATGTGAAACAGATCAGGAAATCCTGCAGATGGCGTGGGAATCGATAAAGGCTGGAAGCGTTGGGCTTTCCATCGGACGGAACGTGTTCCAACACGAAAATCCAACTCTGATGGTTAAGGCGCTCTCAGCTATCGTTCACGACGGCGTCTCTGTTGAGCGTGCACTGAAAATTCTGGGTGAATCCCATTGAAGGAACTCTGGATCGAAATAGCCCCAACAGTTTCCCCTTCTAAAAAAGACAATCTGCTAAAACTTGCCACTGAAAGTGCCGATGTCCTAGTTGAGGAAACGCAAGCACATAACCGCTTAAGTAAATGCGACATATGCGTGCTCACCAGCTTTGACGAAAATACGATCACGCAGCTGAAACGCGAAGACAAAAAAGTTGCCCTAAGAATAA
>CAZXCX010000014.1:0-10819 GCA_964639375.1 uncultured Candidatus Bathyarchaeia archaeon | reverse complement strand
CGACAAAATCGAAGAAAAGGAAAAGAAAAAAGTGCTCTCTTTTGTTGAAAGGCAGCTGGATAGTTCACGAAGAACACTGAGAACCAGAGCAGCGGATTTCCTTAAGAAATGGCGCTAAACATCCAGTTTTTGGGGTTTGGTGCGGTCGCCGGGATTTGAACCCGGGATCGCAAGCTTGGAAGGCTTGTGTCCTAAACCAACTAGACGACGACCGCTAGACATTAGTTTCATGAAAAAGGCTATTTTAAGCTTCTCTAAGCTCAATATTATCCTAGCCTTAAACTCTCCATGTTCTCTTTCAGGCAGTGTCTGGCAAATACGGATTTGGGCATCCTTCCCTGCAGCAGATATACATCCACTAAAAGTCCATTTCTTGCCATTAAAGTGCTATAGAACCTAAATATCTGGGAGTTGTAGATCGCAGTCTAGATTTTCGGAGAGTGCTTTTTGTTCAAAGTTGAAAAGAAATTGAAAATTATTAGTTAGCTATACATGTACATGTTAAAAAGTTATATTAACTCATTCAGCCTAAAGGCACTTTATGCGCAAACGAAACAGAGTAGTCCTGTTTCTATTGGTGCCCCTAGTAGTTTTCATCTGGTTTATTGGATGGAGCCTTTATTGTATAGGTTCCAGAGAAAATGCCAAACCAAGGAAGACGTCTGATCAGAACGAGCTAACCTTCACTGTGCAAATGCCAGAAAAGAAGTATGCAACGTAACAGGCTGGTCTCTAAGCCATAGCTCCGAGCCCGTATTCTCATCATATTCTATCCAAGTTAACCTTTACAAAATGAATATATATTTTCCAGCTAGTTTTTATCGCTTCAGTGTTCTTCCTGCTCCACCTATTGATGAACTTATTATTCCAATAGAACCGCTAATCGCATTCCTTGCTACAACTGTAATTCTAATTATTACCACGCGCCAATTCTTGGCTAAGAAAGAAAAACAGCAAAGTCACAAAAAGTCAGACTAGAATAAAGCCTTCAAGGTTTCTTCTGCAAACACATTTATTCTGAAATGCGCGTAAACAGCAATCACCGCCTCTAGGGCTATTATAATCGCCAGAAAAACTGCAAGCATCCTCGTCAAACCTACAAACATCTGCCCCGTCTGAAAATCTATGTAGCCGTCAACCGTGGCTATCCAGCTCCAGTAACTAGGCTCTTGCGTAATCATAAACGCTTCCAAGTCCGCGGCAATCCACCAGCAAAGAGCCATGACAAGGACTGCTAGCGCGCTGCCAATTATTGTTAGGTTTTTCCAATCCGAAGCCAATGACGAAGAAACAGCTATCAGTGTTCCAGAATCGACTGGAGAAAGGCGGTAACTCACTGCCTTCTTGGCGGTTCTAGGCGAAATGCCCCACAGCGAACCCTGCCTAACCGAAATAAACGTTGGCGGTTCCTCAGCAACTATTCTGCAGCCTTTCCTGAGCAAAAGGGCTTTCAAGTCTGCATAGGCTTCGTTGATTCCCAAACTCACTGTTCGCTCAAACAAGAAGACACCGCTCAAAACGCACCTATTGCCTTCACGCCTTATTGTGGTTTTTCATCAGGCTTGAAAAGCTTCTTCTCATGCTGCGGTTTAGGCTTAAAACCTCGAATGTGACCGCGCCCCGCAGCTCGTTGGCGCTCCAAATTCTTGATCCGCGCGTAAAGCTTCGACACCTTCGTCTTAGACGGCACCTTACGCTTCGACGCGCGAACGGGAACAGGCGTAAAAGGCTTATCGATCCTGCTCTTAGCTCGCCTGGATTTTTTGAAAGGCACTTCGCGAACTTTCTTGAACACGACGTAGCCCTCTTTCAGGTTTACTTCCTGCACCTCCCAGCCCGCGTCCAACCACGCTCGGGCATGAGTGCTCGACGGCGAATTACGCCACCACGCTTCATCCCTGAACGCGCTCATCGGAAGATTACTACCGATTAAGCCGTCTATTCGCGCAAAAGAAAGCTTAACAAGCCGGGTAAAAGAGCCTCTGAACTTCAAATGAGCAGCAAGTCCGCCGTACTTTGACCGTGACTGTGGCGAAACAACGCGCCGGGCACAGTGCAAGCAAAGCATCATGGTTGGGTCTCCAGTGGCAACGTCAGGCACCATACAATCCCGACAGAACAAGCGTTTGCATCTTTGGCACTTGCGCATGTAAGCAACCCGAAGTACTCTGCCGCAGATGCCACATTCATCCTTGACCATCGCAACCACGCAAGAAGCGCTGCAGAAACGCCTTTAACAATCCCTAAGCAAAGCAGAAGATATTAACCTTAACCCTTAACAACCGCCATAGGCACAAGCCTCGCAACCTTCATGGCAATCCCAATCTGGTCGCTGACGCCGGCAACAACATCCACGTTCTTGTACGCAGGATCAGCCTCCTCAGCCAAAACCGCAGCACTCGCAGCACGAACAACAATACCGCGTTTCTCAAGAGCAGTTTTTACGTCGCCGCCCCAGTACTTCCGCTTCGCCGCGGAGCGGCTCATCATCCTGCCTGCCCCATGCGCTGTTGAACCAAAACTCAACTCCATGGCTTTCTCTGCGCCAACTAGAACCCATGAACTGGTTCCCATGCTGCCGGGAATAAACACCGGCTGCCCTTCACTACGATAATCAGCAGGAACTTCCGCGTGCCCAGAAGGGAAAGCCCGTGTGGCGCCTTTCCTGTGAACCCAAACTTTCTTCTGCCCGCCATTAACCTTGTGAGTTTCCACTTTCGCAATGTTATGCGCCACATCATAAACCAGCTTTAACCCGAACTTCTCTGGGTCTTCATGGTAAACTTGCTGAAAACTCTGCCGGACCCAATGCATAATCGCCTGCCTGTTCGAGAATGCGTAGTTAACTGCACACGCCATCGCATCGAAATAGTCTCCAGCCTCGTTGCTGCTTCCAGGCGCGCATGCCAGTTCCCTGTCAGGTAAAGCTATCTGGTACTTGTGCACTGCCCGCTCCATAACCCGTAAGTAGTCAGAACACACCTGATGCCCGTAGCCCCGCGAGCCGCAGTGAATCATCACCATAACCTGTCCTTCCTGCTCGATGCCAAACACCTTGGCTGTTCGCGGATTGTAAATTTTGTCAACCTTTTGGATTTCTAGGAAATGGTTCCCCGAGCCCAGAGTGCCTATCTGCGTTAAACCTCTGTTTTTGGCGGTTGTTGAAACCTTGTCGGGATCCGCGTTTTTCATGCACCCGTGCTCTTCGCAGTGCTCGGCATCGTCAGACCATCCTAGGCCGCGGTCGATGAGCCACTGTACACCCTCAACCACTAGCCGGTTCAAATCGCCAGCAGTTATCTTAAAGTCCTTTCTTCGGCTCCCAAGCCCAGCGGGAACGTTTTCAAAGATCGCGCCTGCCAACTGAGCAAGCTTCGGCCTTAACTCTTTTTCTGAAAGGTTTGTTGTTAAAAGGCGGACACCACAGTTAATATCGTAGCCAACGCCGCCTGGGCTGATCACGCCCTCATCATAATCCGTTGCGGCTACGCCTCCTATGGGAAAACCATAACCTTCGTGGCCGTCCGGCAGAGTCACCGCGTACTTGTAAATGCCAGGCAAGTGTGCAACATTAGTGCATTGCCAAAGAGTTCGGTCAGTCTGCATTTTCTCCAAAAGGCTTTCGTTTGCAAAAACCATGCCTGGAACACGCATTCCCGACTTATACTTCGGGATACGCCACATGCAGTTGTCTATTTTTTCAAGAGGAACCTTGTCCGGCGGATGCCGCCCTTCACCCATAAATTTTCGCCTTCAAACAAAAAGTAGAGGCTGCATATAAACAGTTTTGAACACGAATCAACTTGACGTTTCAGCAAAATCGATAAAACCCTTCACGCTGTTTTCAAGCACTGTTTTCACGTAAATCGGGTGCGACTTGAAGAAACCAGAAGTTTTCGCATGACTTTGTCTTCCGCAAGTATTCTTGCCCGTGGCATCGGGGCTTTGCTCGTTCTTTATTCCTTCCCTTGCGATATTTTCCGTTTTCTTTCGTGTGCAACCATCACACCGCGACCGCTTTAGGCACTTTAGCCTCCATAAACATTTCCTTCTAGCACTCTTCGAAGAAAACATAAATTTTAATTACGCACTTCTTTCTTCTTAAGGAAAAAGAGAGTAAGAGGAGAAACGGGAAAGTGAAAGCGATTATCTTTGGAGCGCCAGGCTCTGGGAAAGGCACGTACGCGTCAAGGCTTCAGGCGAGGCTTGGCGTAGATGTGATTGCCATGGGCGACATTTTTCGCGAAATCATTAAAGAAGACACCAAGTTGGGAAAGAAGGTTAAGGGTTACGTTGAAAAGGGACTGCTTGTGCCCGATGATATTGTGGTAGAAGTGTTAAAACATCGCTTGGCTAAAATTCCCAAAGGAAAAGGGTTCATTTTGGATGGTTACCCGCGAACGCTTGAGCAGACCAAAACATTGGAGAAAATCGCCAAAATAGACGTTATCATCTTGCTGATGGTTCCCGACTGGATTATTATCGAACGCTTATCCACACGGAGGATATGCAAGAACTGTGGCGCAGTCTACAACGTACGCTTCTTAAAGCCCAAAGTGGAGAACGTCTGCGACAAGTGCGGCGGACCCTTGTATCAGCGTTCAGACGATAATCCTGAAGTCATAAAGAAAAGAATCCAAGTTTACGAGGCACAAACTCGACCAATTTTGCAGTTCTTTAAAGAAAGAACAGTGCCTTTCGTCGTGGCTAACTGCGACGCTTTAGACACGCCGCCCGAAACTGTGGTAGAAACAATCCTAAAGGAATTAAGAAAACTGAAAATGGCTTAGATGTCCAGAATAAACTCCAACGTCACCTTGTCTATTTCTTTAATTATTTCCATTCGGTGATAGGTAACCGCTTTTACACCGACTTTTTGCGTGTGTTTTTCCACGTTGAATTTTTCGCCCCATACGGTTGCTTTAATTCTAAACCCGTCAGAGGTCTCTTCTAGATTTAAGATTTTAAATTTTGAGTAAAGCATGTTCTTGGTTTCAAACTTTACTAGCAAAGCTTCAAGCCAACTGTAAAGAAGCGCGTACTCGTCTTCAGCCTCAACCTCAACAGAATCCTCAATGTCGGGACTAACTTTGTCTGTGTCGGTTATTACTTCGAACATTGCAAGCGCAGCGTTTTCGAAAGCCTCTTCCAGCGTCATGCCGTGTGCCGCGATGTAGACGTCGGCGGTGTGCTCCAGAAACGCAAACTTTTCCCTCCTACCCACAGTCAAGCCCCCTCATGAAAGATAAAAGAACAAATCTAAAAACAATTTCGCATCGTTTTTGATAACTCATGAATTAGCGAAAGTTTAGAAGCGCTTTTGAATTTTCTGGATTGCTGCCGCTGTAAGTTTTGCCGCGCTTTCCGCGTCTTTTAGGTTAAGCATACTTACTGGGCTGTGAATGTAACGTGTTGCTATTGATACTGTACCGCTTGGAACGCCTTGTCTAGTTAAGGATATGCGCGCTGCGTCCGTGGAACCCGGCAAGCCTGTCTCAAGCTGATAGGCAATTTTGTTCTCTTCTGCCACATCGAGAAGCAAGCGCAAAACCTTCGGGTGAGTAATCAATCCAGAGTCTGCCACTGTCAACGTTGGACCTTTACCCATCTTCACACTGGAATCGAATTCTCTCACGCCAGGCACATCGCCTGCCACCGTCGCATCCAAAGCAATGCCTACGTCGGGATCAATGCCGAAGGCAGCCGTTGCCGCGCCCCTTAAGCCCACTTCTTCTTGAACAGTGCCAACAGCGCATATTGTACAGTTGGTCTTTCCCAGCTGTTTCAGAGTTTCAATCATTACTGCGCAGCCCACTCGGTCGTCAAAGGCTTTGCCAATCACTATATTCTTGCCTATTTTTGCGTATTTTACGTCGAAGACTACAGGGTCTCCGATCTTTACTCCCATGGCGTTTGCGTTTTCGCGGCTTTCCGCTCCTATGTCGATGAAAAGCTCATCATAAGCTACGATTTTTTTGCGTTCTTCCTCTTTTTGTATGTGAGGCGGCTTGGAACCTATTATGCCGTGTAATGGGCCTTTTCTGGTGTGTACGATCACTTTTTGGGCTAGCAGAATACGGTCGTCTATGCCGCCCATTTTTGTGAACTGCAGGAACCCTTCTTTAGAGATTATTTTCACCATCAAGCCGACTTCGTCCATGTGCGCCGCAAGCATCACCTTCGGCGAGGACTTTTTGCCTTTTTTTATGGCGATTACGTTTTCAAGCTTATCCACAACAATTTCGTCCACGTACGGTTTCATCAACTTAATCATCAGGTTTCTGACTTCTTCTTCTCTGCCAGTTACGCCGCAAGCGTTCGAGAGTTTTTCTAAATTCTCACTCAGCGACATCAACATACCTTCTTGGAGGTTTATGGCTAAAACTCTGCGAGTTAAGTTATTAAACGATTGCGGTGGCAGTCTTGGCGTTTTCTGAGTTTTAAAGAAGAGAAAATGGCAATTCTTAAAAGTTTAGCTCGCATTATCAGTTAGGAGTGACCTGAATTGGCAGAGCAGCAATTCAAAAAAATCGGGATTTTCAAATGTGGAAACATTGGAACGGCCCCATTAATTGAACTTCTCCTTGATGAGTTAGCTGACCGTAGAGACATCAAAGTCCGAACGGTTACCACTGGCTCAAAAATGGGCGTCGAGGACATCGAAGAAGCCTTGCCAAAAATTTTTGAGTTTAACCCAGATTTTTTAATCTTAATTTCTCCTAATACGTCATTACCTGGACCCGCGAAAGTTAGAGAGGAACTATCAAGTAGCGGCCTACCAGGCGTAGTTGTGTCAGACGCTCCTGGAAAACGCGCCAAAGCGGAACTTGAAGAGCAAGGGTTAGGCTACATAATCATCACTGGCGACCCTCTTATTGGGGCAAGAAAAGAGTTTTTAGATCCTATAGAAATGGCAATCTTTAACGCCAACATCAGCAAAGTGCTCGCAATCACCGGCGTCTACAGAATATTACACCAAGAGCTTGACAAAGTCATTTACGCAATTGAAAATGGGCAAAATCCAGTTTTGCCAAGATTGATAATAGACATGAATGTCATCCGCGACCAATCTGACTTCAATAACCCTTACGCAAAAGCGAAAGCAATGGCAGCTTACGGATTGGCTGAAAAAGTTGCTGAAATTAACACGAAAGCTTGCTTTATAGAAAAAGAAAGCGAAAAATACATTTTCCTCGTTACATGTGCACATGAAATAGCTCAAACAGCTGCCAAATTAGCTGAAGAAGCGCGCGAAATCGAAAAATACAACGATAGCGTGGTGAGGAAACCTCACGCGAAAGATGGTAAACAAAAGATCAAAACTAAATTGATGCTTCCGCCAATTCTAGACGAAGAATTCTACGGAAAAGACGCAACTTAACCGTTAGGTTGTATATACGTTACATATACAACTGTTTTTTCTACAATTATTTTCCAATTTTTCATTTAGAAAAAACTTGCGGCTGCCTTTTCCTTTGAGAGAGTTTGGTCAATAGATTGAGCGCATAGGTTTCATTTTCTACGCTTTTAGTAATTAAAAGTCCAGCCTTTTCTGCGCTTGAGAAGAGTTCTTCACCTTTTTCTGTGCGGATAATTGTGAATGTCCAACCGTCTAATCCCAAACCGCCTACGGAAACATCGGCTAGTTCAGAGCTAAAATCATCACAAAAGCTGCAGCTTTTTCGCGCATATTGCTTTATTTCTTTGAGGGGGATGGTGGTAACTCCTGCGTCTGTGGTGACAAGCATTTTTCCTTTAATGTTTATTTTTCTTATGTCATTTAGATTGAGGCCTAATTTTCCGTGAATGTGGTTTTCCATTAACCCGTCGTATGTGAAGCATTCTGAACACATGAGCCCGATCAGAAATTTCAACGGACCGGTGTGCCTCTTTAAACCAGCCATCTGCATCCTCCTAATGGCGTGAATTTGGCAGGGCGTCCCCACGAAGGCAACATTGGCTTTTTTCTGCTTGAGCATATCAGTCAGAGCGAGGATGTTGGATGAGCATGAATATTTTGTTCCAGCAGCCTCTATGATCTCCTCCGCAGTTGTGGCTAACATGGGAGCAGGGTAAAAGGGCTTTTCCTTGTCTGTTCCTGCAACAATCGCACCGTCAATGAACCCATTTTTCAGAGCGAACAGCAATAGCGCAGTGGCGACCCCTCCATCTTGGCGAACTTTTGATATTCTGTCGTCCGTCGTTTGAGCTATGGCTATTCTGCGGTGAATCCCAAACTCTTCTTCTGGTTTTCTTTCTCTGCCGAACACAAAGTTCTCCACCTTTGCCGCCGTCCACTGGTATCTAGGACAAACCTGAGCGCAGATTCCGCAGACTTTGCATTCCTTCACCAAGCTGGGTTTTTCTTTTGTCAATTCTAAACAGTTAAAAGGGCAGACGACGACACATGTGCCGCAGCTAACGCATTTCCCAGCTTCAATAACCTCATTCGCCAACGAATCTTCAAAACTAATTTTGCTGGAACTCATGTCGGTAACATAAGTATATGTCAATATATAAACTTGAAGCAACGTCAATTTTGACGCAAAAATAGGACTTTGGCAGTAAGTAAAATTCTACTGCGTATCTGTGCATCCGAAAAGCGCGGTTATTCTTTTGCAGGCATCTTCTATTCGTTCTTTCGGTTGAGTTAGAGAGAACCTTACATAGTTTTCTCCGTGTTCTCCAAAGCCTATGCCAGGCGTCACCACTACGCCGACGCTGAGGAGTTTAGTTGCGAATTTCACGGAGTCGGACTTGCAGTTTAGCCAAACGTAAAAAGTGGCTTTCGGCTTGTCACACCTGAAGCCGACGGAACGCACGCGGTTAACCAGTATGTCGCGCCTTTCGGCATATGTTTGATTGGTTTTCTTCAGGAAATCTGGCGGTTCATCGTTCCTGTAGCTTTCCAGGGCTTTGGCAGCTACTTTTTGGATGTAAACAGCTGGTCCCGAGTCGATTTGCGATTTGACTTTTGTGAGACCGCTTATTAGTTGCTTGTTTCCCACTGCGAACGCTATTCTATCACCCGTCATGTTGAAGGTCTTTGAGCACGAGTGAAACTCGACCGCCACATCCATGGCACCATCAACTTCGAGTATGCTGGGCGCCCTATACCCGTCAAAGCTTATCTCTGAATACGCATTGTCGTAGCACAAGATTATGTTGTTTTCCCGTGCAAATTCAACAGCTTGTTTTAGGAATTTCTTGTCCACCGTGGCGCTTGTCGGATTATTCGGATAGTTTAGAAACATCATCTTAACTTTTTCTGGATGTACCGTTTCGAGGTCTGGTTTGAAGCCGTTTTCTTGAAGCAGCGGCATTGGAACGGGAACACCGTCATTTAGTATTGTGCTACCGTTGTTGTAAACAGGATAGCTTGGGTCAGGCACGAGAACATGGTCGCCTGCATTCACGAATGCTCTCGCGATGTTCGCTAAGCCTTCCTTCGAGCCTAAAAGAGCAATAACCTCGTCTTGGCTAACGTCGATGTGGAACCGTTTCTTGCACCAGTCTGCAACCGCTTGCCGAAAGTCTGGTTCACCTTGGCTGAGGGAGTAATTGTGGTTTTTCAGATTCGCTGCTTCTTCTTTAAGGGAAGCGATAATGAAAGGTGGCGGTGGAAGGTCAGGGTCACCTATACTTAAGGAGATCAGGTTGACCCCTTGTGCCTTTTTTTCTTTTATCACTTTCTCTATTTCGGCGAAAAGGTACGGTGGAAGCCTTTTTACTCTATCAGCAAATTCAATGTTCATTTTGTTTTCACATTCCTTAAAACAGTGTTCCCTCAAAAACTTTCGCTGCAGGGCCGTTCAGAAACAGGTGTTCTGCGTATTCTACTTCCAAATCTCCGCCCAGCAAATGAACCCGAACTTTACTTCCAAGTTTTTTAAGCAAGTTTCCAGCAGCTACAGCAGCACAGGCTCCTGTGCCGCAAGCCAGAGTTTCTCCGCAACCCCGCTCCCACACTCGCACTTTCAGCTTATTGCTGTTCAAAACTTGAGCGAACTCCACGTTTATTTTCTTTGGGAAAAGACGGTGGTTCTCAATTTTCGGGCCGACATGTTGTACTGGAAAATCTTCTAACGCATCAACGAATGTTACGCAGTGAGGATTTCCAACCGAGAGGCAGGTTACTTTGTAGTTTTCTCCGTTGACCTGCAAACCTTCGTTTATGTAGGTGCCTTGACCAAGCATCGGAATCTTGCTTCTCTCCAGTATCGGAGCCCCCATGTCGACCATCACTGATTTAACCAAGCCATTTTCAACGGTTAACCACATACGTTTTTTGCCAGCCAACGTTTCCACAGTCAACTCGCTCTTTCGGGCAATATTATTTTCGTAGCAGTACTTCGCGAAGCAACGGATGCCGTTGCCGCACATTTCAGCTTCGCTTCCGTCAGCGTTGAAAATTCGCATTTTCACATCCGCCACGGTCGAGTTTGACGCGAGGAGAATGCCGTCCGCGCCAACTGAAAACCTCCTTTTACAGAGTTTCAGAGCTAGCTCAGCTGCCTCAGCGTTGCTTATTTTCTCGTCTCTGTTGTCGATTACGATGTAGTCGTTGCCTAAGCCGTGCATCTTCCAAAACTTCATTGCCCTCACTTCGCCATTCGCTGACCAGACATTAAATCGTCCAGTTGCTCTCGTTCTCTGACTAACGTGTATTTGCCGTTCTTAACCAGAACTTCTGCTGCTCTCGGCCTAGCGTTATATTGTGAACTCATGGCGAAGCCGTATGCTCCAGTGTTCAGAACCGCCAGTAAGTCGCCCTCTTGAATCTTCGGCAACCGCCTGTCCTTCGCTAGCGCGTCACCTG
>CAZXCX010000013.1:0-10896 GCA_964639375.1 uncultured Candidatus Bathyarchaeia archaeon | reverse complement strand
AAAAAGCGCCGGGAGTTAGATCTAAATCCACGTTTAAATTTCACGCGAAAACCTATTCCTATAGAGCATGTGATGCCTCGAGATTCATAGGTTCAAATCCACCCTCGTCCGTTTGTTCCAAGTTTAGTTCAAGAATAGGTAATTGTCTACGCGCGCCGCCACTTAACAGGAAAGCGCCATTGTCAAACCACAAACGAACCAAAATAACAAATCTTACAGAGCCTCAGTTTTCGGCCAAGTTACACGCGACATAGTGGTTGGGCGAAACAGGAATCAGTTCTGGCTCTTTTTCTTTGCAAGTTTTTCTGGCGCATCGGCACCTTGTGCGAAAGCGGCAACCTGAAGGTATGTTTACAGCGGAAGGTACATCGCCTATGAGTTCGGTTTTTTTTCGAATTCGTTCTGGAACTGGGACAGGAATAGCCGATAACAGAGCTTGGGTATAGGGATGTACGGGATTTGAGAAAATAGTCTCTTTGTCGCCTAACTCGACAATTTTTCCGAGGTACATTATAGCGATTCTGTCTGAAATGTATTTGGCTATGGCCAGATCATGCGTGATAAAAAGGTAGGTGAGTTCGAAGTCTTTTCTTAAATTTAACATCAAATCAATTATTGCCGTTCTAAGTGAAACATCAATCATTGAAACTGGTTCGTCTGCAACAACGAATTCAGGTTGTAATATGAGCGCCCTTGCCATGGCTGCGCGTTGCCTTTGCCCACCACTCATTTGATGCGGATACAAATCCAAAAATTTTTCTGCCGGCGTAATGCCTACCCGCTCTAGTATCTCCAAAACCCTTTTGCGCTTTTCAAGACCTTTTGCTATGTCATGAATCTCAAGGGGATGCCCCACAGCTTCTCCAATTTTCATACGCGGATTAAATGAAGCATAAGGGTCTTGAAATATTATTTGCATTTTTCTTTTAAGCATTCGCAGTGCTTCGTGATCAAGCGTTGTGATCTCAACATTATCGAAGAAGATTTTTCCACCAGTGGGCGGAATGAGTCTTACAACAAGTTTGCCCGTGGTTGTTTTTCCGCACCCGCTTTCTCCCGCTAGAGTGAAAATTTCACCTTTCAGGACAGAAAAACTCACGCCGTCAACTGCCCTAACAAAGTGTCTCGTTCGCGTCAGCATTTTCTCTATGAAGCTTTTCTCCACGGGAAAATACTTTTTTAAATGATCAACCTTGAGAATTTCGTTTTGGCTCACGTTTTTCTCCCTTCTTCGTATAGGAAGCATCGAGTAAAATGTTCCGTTCCAGATTTAATTAGAAGTGGGGCTTCTCTTCGGCACCTTTCAAAGGCACAGTAGCAACGAGGCCAGAAGCGACAGCCCTTGGGCAGGTTAAGCAAATCTGGAGGAGAGCCAGAGATGGCTTCAAGTTTTTGGTCAGCGAGTTCAATGTTGGGAATTGAGTTTAGAAGTCCCTGAGTATATGGATGTTTGGGGTTCGAGTAAATTTCTATGCTGGGAGCATATTCAACCATATGTCCCGCGTACATGACAATGATTCTATCGCTTCTTTGCAGCACTATACTCAAGTCATGGGTTATTAAAATGAGAGCCATTCCGTAGGCGTCACGCAATGCATTTAGAAGGTCAAGTATTTTTGCCTGGACAATGACGTCTAAAGCCGTTGTTGGTTCATCGGCGACCACTACGCTCGGCTTAAGAGCTATTGCTAGAGCTATCATTACTCTCTGTCTCATTCCGCCGCTGAGCTGATGGGGATAATCGTTCACTCGTTCAGGCCGTATTCCCACATCCCTGAGCAGTTTCTTAGCGCGCTTAAGCGCCTCTTGCTTGGTTACTTGAGGTTCGTGAGTCCGGATCAATTCAACAAAGTGAGCTCCAATTTTTTTGACAGGGTTCAAAGAGGTCATTGGATCTTGGAATACGTAACAGATTTCTTTTCCTCTTAAGTTGCGCAAATCATCCTTTCGAAGCTTCAAAACCTCTTTACCCTTAAGAAGTATATTGCCTTTTATTATTCTCCCAGGGAAAGGAACGAGGTCTATCAATGACAAGCCTAATGTAGATTTTCCTGAGCCAGACTCTCCTACGACACCAAGTGTTTCAGCCTTTTCCAGAGAAAAAGACATGTTATCAACTGCACGGATTTTCCCTTTTCTCGTCCAGTATTCCACGGTTAATGCGTCAACGGTCATCAACGGTCGCTCCATAGTGCTCATTTCACCTCACTGTTCCAGCCTCGGGTTCGACAGTTCGCTCAGGCCCTCGCCCATTAAAGTGAACCCCAAAGCCAGAAGGATTATCATCAAGCCTGGAAAGGTTATGACCCACCAAGCTCCACTCAGCAGAAAGTTTCGTCCGTTTGCCAAATCCCAACCCCAATCTGGAACGTCCACTGAAACCCCCATACCGATGAAAGTTAGACCCGCAGCCGTGAGTATAGCGTCAGCAAAATTTACCGTAGCAACCACAGCAATTGAGGGAACAACGTTCGGCAGAATGTAGCGTGAAAGAATCGTGCGCTTTCTGGCGCCAGCTGCGTTGGCTGCTTCAACATAAGGCACCTCTTTTATGCTGAGCACTTGACTGCGAATTACCCTGAAGTAGGAGGGAACGTACACCACCGCAATGGAAAGCGCCATATTAATGACGCCCCTTCCCAAGACCAACGCGATTGCAATGGCTAGAATCAATCCCGGAAACGCGTAGACACTGTCCATAATGAGACTGACAAACCTGTCAATTACCCCTCCTGTGTAAGATGAGAACAAACCCAGCGGGACCCCTATCATTAGGCAGACGACCACGGATAAGATAGCGACTTGAAGCATTATTCCCCCGCCAGAGATGATCCTGCTAAGCATGTCTTGACCCAAATTGTCAGTTCCAAAAGGAAACTGGGGACTCGGAGGTAACAGTGGTTGCCCAACATTAATCTTAGAAGGGTCATAAGGCACAATCCAAGGTGAAACCATAGTCATTACAACAACTGCTGCCACTATGATTGCGCCAAGAATTACTAGCCAACCCGCTAAGCCCCTTTTTGCCAGTGAGGAAAGCCCAGGCAGAAGGTGTGAAAGCATGCTTTTCTTAATTTTGAGTTTCTGCATATCTAAAACCTACAAGCGGATTCTTGGGTCAAGGTAAGCATAAAGCAAGTCTATTGCCAAACTCACAAGGGAAACGAAAATGCCGAAGACGACCACCGCTCCTTGAATAGCCGTGTAGTCTCGAAAGTTAATGCGGTCGACGAGGTATCTTCCGAGACCCGGCCAAGAGAATGTGGTTTCGGTCAGCACAGCGCCGGCTAGAAGAATAGCAAACTGCAGCCCCATCATTGTGAGTACAGGAAGGAACGCGTTTCTAAGGGCATAGCTGTAAGTCACTGTGCTTTCTTTCAATCCTCTTGCCTTGGCTGCCGTTACAAAATCAAGCCTCAAGGTTTCAAGCATGTTGCTTCTTGTGAGTCTGATGAATATTCCGCAAAGGACCAAACCCAAAGTTAACGAAGGCAAAAAAAGGTACTTTAGAGTTAGAACAAATTTGTAAATGTTTCCTTCAAGAAGGCTATCGATTGTGAATAGGCCGGTGGATATGCGGAGTTCTCCAATTGATATATAATACCAACCAAGTCCCGTCCAGATGCTCCAGCCCACTATGAAAATTATGAGAGAGACGATAAGGTCTTTTCGACTAAGCTTCTTATGTTTTGTTTTTGTTGCAGCAAGGTATATGACTAGTAAAATTAGACCAGCCAAGGACGACAGCAAAAAATGACTAATGAAGCCGCCCGGTGGAAGGGAAAGAGGTATGATTAATCCTCTTGGTTCCATCGTTGGGGAGATTCTTCCGCCTACAGGCAACCAGTGTAATCCAACCCCGAAAATCATTTGAAAAATCATTCCTAGGAAAAAGACGGGAATAGCATAGGTCACTATTCCGAACACTCTTATCATGTGATCTTTGGGTTTATTGTACGCTTTTGAGGATTCTACACCTAGAAATATTCCTATCAGAACCGCAATTGTCATAGAATAAATTGCTAATTCTAAAGTTGCAGGAAATGCCGAAAAAATCTGTTGCGCCACAGGCGAATAATCCTGCATGGACAAGCCAAGGTTTCCACTAAAAAGGCCAACCACATAATCAAAATACTGAGCCCACAGGGGTTTGTCAAGTCCCAACCTTACACGCATCGCCGCCATCGCCGCAGGGTTCTCCATTTTCTCAAAATGCAGCAGAACCGGATCCCCTGGCAAAACTCGCATAATCAAAAACACGGAGGTCAAAAGAATGAATATCATAGGAATTGTGAGCAGAATTCGGGAAATGAGGTAAGTGCGCAGGGTCATTTAGTTCACATGCTACTTATTTGACATAGTAAAAAAAAGGGGATAAGGTATTATATGTTACTCTTCGGCGTAGAGTAGCCAGTTGCGCCACTGCTGCGTTATGTCCAAGTAGATTCCCTTAACATTAGTCTTGGATACCGCATAGGCACTGCCTTGGTACAATGGGATTATTGGAGCGTCCTCAACCATGAGGTCTTGGATTTGTTGGTACAAGCTGTCTCTAGTAGCTGCAGTTGTGTTTCCTCTAGCCCACACAATTAGTTGATCCATTTGAGGGTTATCGTAATTATGGTGTAGCCATGATCCGCCTGAGGAATGTACGAACGGATAAATGTAGTCATCTGGGTCAATGTAGTCTGGATACCATCCTAGAATGTAGGCATCCATTAGCTCATCTTGCCTAGCAGTTCTATAGCCTGCCCAGTCACGGCTTTCTAGAGTTACGCTGATCACTCCGCTTGCCTCTAAGGATGATTTAAGTACAGCTGCTTGCTGTGGGCTTTGCGGATAATGCCCAGAAGTTTCGTACCACAGTTTGAACGACAATTTGTTATTCTCGTTGTATCCAAGCTCACTTAGAAGTTCTCTTGTTTTGGTGTAGTCTGGATCGCCAAGAGATTCGAAAGCATCTGTGTGCCCAAACATACCAATTGGTATAAGGCTATACAGTTTTTGAGCTTGCCCAAGAAACACTGTTTCAACCATTGTGGTCCTGTTTATTGCAGCTCCGATAGCTTGTCTAATTTTCACATTGTCAAATGGCGCACGTTTTTCCTGCAGAACCAAGTATTGGATGAATGCCCCAGTGCCTTCCCAAACATGCAGATTGGTGTTTGTTTTCATTGTGTTGATGTCTGTGGCTCCGAGTTGTCTAAATGCGATGTCAATATCTCCTGCGGTCATCGCCGTCGCTAGCCCTGTGGAGTCTGCGTAGAATCTTATCACAATGTTTTTGGTCTTTGGATAACCTTCGCCCGCGTTCCAATAGTTAGGATTAGCCTCGAGCTGCATTTCAGTGTCTTTTCCTGCTACCCTAGTCCAGCTCTTAAGCATGTATGGTCCTAGCCCCATTGGATGACTGGCTCGTGCATTGCCCTCTGTGTATTCGACAACTGCGTCTGCTGGAGCATGTGTTGGATCAACAATGTAGCACATTTGGCCCGTTAGAAGGGAGAGAAAAGCAGCAAATGGATAATTGAGAGTGAATTTTACAACGTATGTGCTTTCTACTGTGGTATCCTTGATGATGCCTCCTTCGCCGCCAATTCCGATGCCTACAAAAGCTCCATCTTCATCAGCTATGCCTATTCCTCTATCAAAGGTGTACTTAACATCATCGGCGGTAAACTCCGTGCCATCATCATATTTGACGCCTTGCCTAAGATTGAAGGTCCACTCTAACCCATCGTCTGACACGGTCCAAGAAGTCGCTAGCGCCGGAACAATGTCTTCAACGCTGCCAGTTGCGCCAGGTTTGTATTCAACTAGTCCAGAACCTAAGGATTGAATTATTTCCCAACCGAAGAAATCGTAGGCCCGCGCCGGATCCAGACACGATTCCACCGAGTCAGTTGTTCCCATTATGAGCGTTTCCTTCACTTTGGTTTGAGGTCTCGTCAGGTAGTAGCCAGCAACTCCAGCGATGGCTATCACGACAATCAATACGCCAACGATCAACATTTTGCCAACGGCTTTTACATCTTTCAATTTCAACGTTTTCACCCTAGACACATTGTTTGAGTCGTTCAAAATATAAGATTTTGCTTAACACTGAGCGACCGAAACTACTCAATTCATTAAACTATATATAAAAGAAGGAGTGGAGGTGCGCTAGATTCCGTCAGTGGGCGCGAGTTCCAAATCCCACCCCGCACGCAGAAATCGCGGCTGACATTTAAATTCTCGGCTAGTAGGCGAATGGAAATGTTTAATGCAGGGACTATTCGAACATGCATCGTTAAGCGCAAATGAGGAGGTAAGAATTGACCGAACAGAAAAAGAGGGAGTTACAGGTGTCATCTCAATTTTTGTGGGGTTACAACCAAGGCACCAGCCTTCTATGGAAACGAGGGAACTTTTGTGAAAGGCGTTCTTTATTTCATGTTTTCGAGGAAGTGTGTTACGCCGAAAAGTACGTATTGGATTGCGATAGCGGCAATCAGCAGCGCCATGACTCGTGCTATTACCAACGCTCCAGTCTTGCCCAAGAAAATGTAAACTTTATCAACATATCTGAGAATTGCCCAAGTCAAGATAAGAACCGCAAAGACCGATAATGCAGTCACAGCGACACCGTAGGCTTGAAGGTTGAAAATTGTTGCAGTAATGGCTCCTGGCCCAACAAGTAGCGGCATCGCTATAGGAACCGCACCAATGCTTTCAGGCGATTCATTCATATCCATAAGGCTACCCGAAATCAAAATTCTTATGGCTATTATCAAGAGTAGAATGCCGCCCGCTACTTCAAAGCTGAATATGGACACTCCAAAAATTGAAAAAATCTCTTGCCCTGCAAAGGCGAAGGCTAAGAGGAGAATAAAACCTACGAGGGTTGCAGTATTGAAAACTTTTCTCTTCTGTTCTTTGGGCATTTTCTCGGTTAAACTCATGAAAATTGGGATGTTGCCGAAGGGGTCAACAATAATAAAAAGAGCCAGAATTGCTTTGGCTAAGTTGAGGGCGTTTTCCGTTACAACGTCGAGCATAAGTGTCTCTCAATGTTCTAGTTTTAAAAAGCGCAGATAAAAACGTTGGCGTACCATGTTTGCAGTAGACCCCAGAGGCAGCAGAAATTATTGGAATTATCACCAAAAAGGGTGTTGCGGATGATATCTCCACTTTGGTGGGGGTTAAACTCCCATCTCCAGCTTTTCGAGTATGATCTCTAACCTAAACCTTTGTTTTTAGTTAAGTACAAGGCGAGACCCGAGAAAACCGTAAAGAAAATTCCACAAGAAACAAATACTGGGGCATATCCGACGGTTTGAGCAACAAATCCCGCATACAACAAAGAAGTAAACTCGGCAAATCTCATAGGTACATGGAGCAATCCTATATCAACAGAGACACTTGGTTTACTTTTAGTCGCTTTCGCAATGATGGATTCAAAAAAACCCATCCCAAGGCCCTCAGCAACAGCCAACGCCAAGAATAAACCGAGAAAGTAAAAATTCGAGTAGGCCAAAAGAACTGATGCAAACAGGGCAATACCACTCTGCAAGATGACACGTTTGATCCCTAGTGAAAATCTTAAAGTGCTAAAAATAATTGCTGAGGCAATAACGTTGAACAGCATGTAGGCAATCCCAATTGCAATGTAACTATATCCTAGTTGTTGCGCCATAAAAACTGGCAGAAGCAAGTTTAGCAGCGGATAATATGCCAAACTAAAAAACAGTAAGGCTATTGAGACGAACCAGAACCTTCTTCCATAGCTTCTTAGATCAACTAATCCGCTAATTCCAGCAGGGTTGAGCCTAAAATCTTGTTTACGAGTTTTCCATAGCAATGCAGCTGGAAATCCAATAAGGCCTGCTGCCACGATAAAAACGCCAAGCGTTAATGAAAAGCCAAAATATGAAATTCCTAGCCCTGCTGCGGCACTACCAATGGCAGTTGAAAGGAACAATACCGCAGTATTTCTTGTAGCTTCTTTTTCTTCTCGTTTAGGCGATAATGAAAAAATTGCAGTGCGATTAACTGCCCAATAAGAAGATTCTTTCACAGCTTCGACAATCTTTCCGATAAGAAACATGGGAGTAGAGCTTGCGATAGAATATATGAAAGTCGCCAATAGACTTCCAGGCCAATTCAATAAGAGATAGAATCGATTCCAGCCCCTCAAATCGGCGACTAGAGCTATCAATAGACGAGCTACTAGGAAGACTATAGGCAAAATGGATATTACAAGCCCAATCTCAACTAAATCGACGTTTCTCTCCAAGAGCAATAATGGGATTGCAAGCATTAGCCCTCCAGATATGAAGAAGTTCAGGAATGTTATTGCCAGTATTCTCTTCATTGGTAATTCAGCCGGTAGTTGAGACATTAATCTAAAACTGTCAAATTAGCCTTTTCATAAATCTCTTGCATCAACTTTTGTTCCTTGAGGAGAGGAGTAGATAGAGAAAGAGGAAGTTAGGAAGAGGCAGGGGAAAAGAGATTAAATTTTAATCCCAAATCCAATGACTATTCGACTTTCTAGCTAAGTGAAGTTAAGTGACGTTTTATTTAACTAACCAAATAGGCGATATCAACGTAAATTGCCGATGTAGTTGAGCTTTGTGCAGGCCATGTTTTGCGGCAAAAGCCTTAAAAACGTTCTGAGCCCTGAGTTGAAAAGAAAGGTAAAGTTCTTGCGAAACCAAGTCTCGGCGGATACCAAGAAGAAAGCGGTGCTTTTCACGGTTTTAGCTGGCTTTCTATGGGGTACGTCTTTCCCAGCCATAAAAATCGGCTTACAGTATATTGACGCTTACACGTTTGTCTTCTTGAGGTTCTTGGTTGCTTCTCTAACGATGCTCTTTGTGATGCTGCTAACAAAGAACTTCAGTTTCAACTTCAACAAGAAACGCTTGATTCTGTTCTTAGGATTAATCAACGGTACAGCTTATCTGCTGCAATATATGGGCATGGTTTACGCACTCGCCTCCGCATCATCACTATACGTCAACCTCAGCGTCGTGTGGGTCGCCTTGCTAAGCCCTATAGCGTTAAAGGAACGCTTGGGTGGCAAAAAAGTGGCTGGCGTGATGGTTAGCCTTCTCGGAGTGGTGTTGATGACAACGAATTTGGATTTTGCGTCACTCGGCACAGTAGATATTATGGGGAACTTTCTCGTGATCAGCGCTGGAATCCTCTGGGCTGTCTTCATAATCTACAATAAGCCTTTGGTTGGAGAGAGCAATAACATGATTCAATCAATGACTTGGATTTTGCTCTTTACCATGTTACCGCTGTTGCCAACTGCGGCTTTTTCCGCGGAAAAATTCATTTATTTACCGTGGAACGCTTGGCTTACGATCATCTACACTGCAGTTTTTTGCTGGGTGGTTCCATACTATTTTTGGCTAAAAGGGTTGAAGCATATTTCACCCGTGACTTCTGCCGTGGTTCTCTTGACTGAAATAATAGTTGCCGTGGCAATTTCCACAATCGCCCTCGGAGAAGCCCTGACGGTCGTCTCTGGCATCGGCTCCATTTTTATAATAATCGCTATCCTGCTAGTCTCATAAGAAGACAGGGTTAAGGTTCTTAGCGTTGGAGGTGAAGACATTTTTTATCATGTAACTTAATTGTTATGGGTGTTGTTTTTAATCAAGTTGTCATTGCCAGTATTTTTGGTCCTTTCCATTCTTTCCTGAGAATGCTGCAAAGAAAAAGGTTTCTCCACTCTCCTCCGCTAGAGAGAAGAATTTTGCCTCCCCCACTGCCCCGCATTGCAAAGAAATTACCTGACATAAAAAGCTAATTAACAAATATGAACTAAAAACATTAATGGAAAGGGAAGCGAAATGCCTGCCAAAGAAATTATTGATCTTAGAAGCGATACAGTCACCCTACCTACTGAAGAAATGTTAGATGCGATTCGACACGCAGAACTGGGCGATGACGTTTTCGGAGAAGACCCAACAGTGAATAGACTTGAGAAACTGGCCGCAGAACGGATGGGTAAAGAGGCAGCTCTTCTCGTTACAAGTGGAACCCAAGCCAACTTAATCTCTTTGATGAGCAACACAAAACGCGGAGAACTTGTAATACTTGAAGCGGAATCACATATATACTGGTATGAGGTGGGAGGTATCTCTTTAATAGCTGGGCTGTTACCATGGCCAGTCAAAAGCCGCCTCGGGGCGCTTGATCCAGAAAACGTCGAAGCCGCCATACGACCACAAAACATCCATTTTCCAGAACCCTCCCTCATATGCCTTGAGAACACTCACAACAGGCATGGTGGAACGATTATAACGCCCGACCAGATAAAGGCAATAAGCGAAGTCGCTCAGACACACGGCATGAAGCTTTACTTGGATGGTGCGCGAATTTTTAACGCCGCCGTTGCGCTGAGAGTTAATGTGAAAGAAATCACCAAACATGTTGACAATTTGATGTTTTGTCTGTCTAAGGGTCTATGCTGTCCCGTCGGCTCTTTGTTGGTTGGTACTCGCGAATTCGTTGAGAGAGCTCGAAAGCTGAGAAAGGTTTTGGGAGGTGGAATGCGTCAAGCAGGCATAATCGCGGCTCCAGGCATTGTAGCTCTAGAAAGAATGATTAACAGACTGGAAGAGGATCACAGAAACGCTAGGCGTTTAGCTGAAGGAATAGCCAAGATAAAGGGGATCCAGATTGATTTGAACTGTGTGCAGACAAATATAGTGTGTTTTGACATTAGTGGTTTGGGAATAGCATCTGATCTTTTCATTTCGAAGCTTAAGGAGAAAGACATACTCGCCTTGACGTTGGCCGAGAACAAGGTGCGGATGGTAACACATAGAGGAATTGAAAAAGAACACGTAGAAAAATCAATTGCAGCAATTGAAAGTATATCAAAAACTTAGAAAATCC
>CAZXCX010000012.1:0-11077 GCA_964639375.1 uncultured Candidatus Bathyarchaeia archaeon | reverse complement strand
TTTGAGCTTCTTCGGGCGTGTAGTTGTCGTGGATTATGGCTCTGATTGCGCGTATTGCGGCTACGGGGTGTTCTGTCTGCCAAATGTTTCTTCCAAGGTTTACGCCTATGGCGCCTTTCTGCACGCCATCATAGACGAAGTCGAAAACTTCACGTTGAGTTTCGGTTTTGGGTCCGCCTGCGATTACCACGGGCACTGGGCAACCTTCAACCACCTTTTCGAAATTTTCTGAGCAGTAATAGGTTTTTACCACTCTGGCGCCTAATTCAGCGGCTATTCGACAGCACAAAGCCAAATAACGAGCTTCACGTTTTTCAAGTTCTCTGCCGACTGCGGTGACAGCCATCACAGGTATCCCATAATCCTCACACGCATCTACGAGTTTCGTCAAATTTGTCAGGCTTTGATGCTCGTACTTGCTGCCTACGAAGACGGACATGGACACGGCGCTGACGTTTAGGCGGATGATTTCTTGAATGGATGTTGTTATAGCTTCGTTGGCTAAATCCTCGCCCACAACGCTGGTTCCGCCTGAAACCCGCAGTATCACGGGCTTATCCATAGCTGGGTCTACACAGTTTCTAAGCACTCCGCGGGTCAACATTAATGCGTCTGCGTACTGCAACAGCGGCTTTATGGTTTCACCGGGCTTTTCCAGTTTGTGTGTCGGTCCTTGGAAGTATCCGTGGTCTATCGGCAGGAAAAGGGCTTTGCCATCCGCTTGGATTAGGCGGGATAAGCGGTTTTTCATTCCCCACTCCATCGTTTACTTCTCCTCGGAACCTTTTGGTCTAAGAATTAAATAACCTTTCTCTATGAGCCAGTGGTGAAACTGCCATGTGGTGTACCTGCAAGCGATGCTGCATGTCCGCCTGATTTTCTCGTACTCTTCTGACTTCTCAACCAAGCGGTTCAATTCCATCTGCACTGGGCACTTCACGTCGTTGCAGAATTCTCTCCGTTTATATTCTACGAATCCTTCGAGAGGCATGTTTCATCGTGGCTACTCTTGGCTAGAAGCTAATAAGCATATTCGTTTTGGGTGTGGAAGAATACTCTGCTCTTTCTATTTATGGGTAGAACTTTGGTTTAGAACTGGGTTTGTTTGTTTCGAGTTTAGCACTCTAGTGCTCTCACAAGTCTATAGCCCCCTTATATAAAGACTGAAATAAGCGTGGAACCACTGTTTGACTATTCAAATTATGGATGGAATAGGTTTGTTTGTCAAGAAAACTTGATAAAAACCCTTTAATCACGGAAATAGCCCATAATTAAGCAGGGTCTTGCTAAAGGGATTATCAAGACAAAACTTGGCCCCGTTTCATACAGATGCCCTGGAAGCGCAGCCGAAAAAAGGTATCGAGTGGTTTACTTGACTTGGCGCATTAGGCGCTGATAAATGTAAATGAAGTAGATTAAGGCAAAACCCGTAAGCGCCACTTCGAATGCGAGTATGGCTGGGTTCTGCTCTACCGCCATAAAGTATCCATGCTGGAGGATGTCCGCGAACACTAGGATTTGGAGGAAAATGGCGCCGCCTAAACAACTTAAGCCTAAACTGTGAAAGACAAAGCGCATTCTGCGGCTGAACGCTGGCGTCGAAGTCATCGATGATCGTGAATATTGAGGGCTTTTTTAGAGCTTATAGCTTATGAAACAGCAAACAGAATTAAACCTAAAGATTACCACTCAACATCACAAAAGCAACGCACCTACATGGAATAGGCAAGCACAGTCATCTTGTTTCTTTTTCGCCTTGTTTCTTTTCCTCTTCGGCGACTAACCTTTTCAGTTTCTTCTCCATCTGTAGCTCGTAAGCGTGCTCTTTTATTGGAGGCGGTAGGTATTTCCGCTTATGAACCGTATCAGAGGGAACAAATCGTCTTTCCCCGACTTTGACCTTGACTTTCTCGCCATCAACATAATCTTCAAACTCTTCCAAAGCCTCTACCATCCAGTAGCCAGCGCTTTCAGTTACAACCTTAACCTTATGCAGCCCCTTATAGTAACGAACCTCTTCGCTCATGACAATCCACAACACATATTTCGTTTGACAGAAAATATAAACGCTTGCAAAAACCTCACCAGCATAGCCATTTGAAGACTACAAGAGGTACTCCTTGGATTTTTCGACAAGCGTCACTTGGCTTTTCAGGTTCCGCACGAACTTAGCGAACAAATCTGCATTTTCAGTGTGGACAGGAAAAATCCGCTTAGCGTTAATCTCTTTAAGCGCCTTTTTCAGCTGCAATGGCATAATGTGCCCCGAAACATGCACATGGTACTGCGGCAAGCCATAATGCCTCAGCCAGTTAACTAGCCTTTCATAGTCAATCTCCATCTCCTCGTTGAACGGTTCAGACGCAGACAGGACGTAGCAACTACCCGCTGCGGGCTGAAGCGGGACAAGCTCCTCAAAATCGTAAAAGGACAAGGCTAAAACCACTTTGCACTGCTGCTTCGAAACTTCGAACACGTCGAAAATCTTGTTTTGCTCCTCGTACTGCTCGATTAGCTGGCTTTCCCACTTGTCAAAACGTTTCTTCGACTTTCGAAAAATCAATATGCCTTCATCATCTAAAGCTGGAACGCTTAAGCCCTTATCCTTTCGCAGTGCATCCAGCAAGTACGCTTGCTTCAGTGAAACAGCCAAGCACCGCTGGTTCTTCTTGGCTATGTGAAAGAAAGAGTTCAAGCGGTCAACATCTGAATAGGCAAACTCGGCAAGCACTATACCATCAGCCCCTGCAACGATGTTGTTCAATTTGCCTTCAACCTCAGCTTCGGAGGAAACTGTAGCGCCAGTCATGTTCGTGGCTTCAGTTATGATTGCAGTGGGCTTCGCTTTCTTGGCGTTTTCCACAAAATCACGGGTCATCTCAGGCTTGGCACCGTGATCCCTAAAATCTCCAGTGTAAACAACTGTACCGTTCGAAGTGTGTATGACAAAACCGTAAGCGCCTGGAACCGAATGGTCAACGTGAAACGGCTCAATCTCCAAGCTGTCCACGACGATTTTCTTGCCCGTGCGGAAAGCCTTGAACTCGATGTCGGAGACGCTGAATTCCAGGTCTGAACGGCGAATTTCGCTCAGCGCCTGCAAGATTATTTGTGTTGTTTCCCCACAATATACGGGGATTTCACGTTTTATGAATGATAAATAAGCGGAATGGTCCAAGTGGCCGTGTGATATGAAAACGGCGTCAACTTCAGGTGGGCTTTGGTCGAACTTATAGACGCCTGTGATTTGTGGGAGGATTCCGAGTTCTTGAAGACTTTTTTCGCTTCTAGGCGAAAGGAAAGGCGGCGAATAAAACTGTTTCTTCATGGCGAAGGACATGCCGAAGTCAAAAAAGACTCGTGTGTCTCTATCTTGAAGTAGGATTTTGTTTCCGCCGATTTCGTTGACGCCGCCGTAGAAGGCTAATGTTGTTGTGTTCTTGACCATGTGTCCTTTTTACCTCGGCGCTTCGGTTTTTCTACAAACTTTTGACATGGCTAACATTATGGATGGCATGGTGAAAACGCTGAAAACCCGCGTGTACTTAGAGGCTCCTGCCTTTTTGATTGTGTTAAAGTCACCCCCACCCTTCAAGTAGCCGCTTATGAATGCTCTGGCAATGGATTCGGCTTTGCCGTTGCTGTACAACGGCTGAAGATAATGACCCGAGTAATACAGGAATACTGCTACGTCCCACGCCTTGTCGCCATCGTGAGAAGCCTGCTCAAAATCTAATAAGTAAATCTTGTCGTCCGGGTCGAATATTATGTTCTCTGGTTTCGTGTCGCCTAATGTAACATTGAGAGAATGCACCTGCGCGAATATCTTGCCCACTCTCATTATTTTGGTAAAATCCTTTTCTGTTTTTTCTCTGCTCTTTGATGTGGCGATGCGTTTGATAGCGTTGCTGAGGTTTTCTCCTTCTATGTATTCCATGAAAACTAAGCGTTCGTTGTGGCTCACGTATAAAATCTTTGGAACGTTAAATCCTTCACAACGTAAAAACTCGCTTATTGCGCATTCTCTTTCAAGTCTGGATTGACCTAAGACAGCGAAGGTTCGAGCTCCAAAGGACCACAAGGATAGTGGAAACCACTTGAAACCAGACCAGTCCTTAAACCGTTTGACAACAACTTTTTTCTCTATGCCCTTCGGGTAGGCTTTGATCAAGTACACATCATTTAAAACTCCGCCGACCGGTTCAAACTCGATTTTGGCTTTCTCGCCGTTCAAAAGCATCTTTTGGGCAAAGGCGTCGATGTCAAGTCTATCCGCCAAAGAAACTAAGCCTTCTGCTGTGGGAACAAAAACGTATTTTTGAGGGTCTACAAAGCGTCGCGCCAAATCAGCTTCTCTTTTCATAGTGAATTTTTGAAAGTTTAGAAGGGCTTCGGTGTTCTGCGAAAAAAAGTTCAAGAGTTGCGGGAAAGCTGCGAACACTGAAGTGAACAGTGTTCTCGGCGCGTTCTTTGAGATGTTTGCGAAACGAACTTTTGGGTTTTTGCTTTCAGCCACAAATTTTTTGGGAATCATTACGTAGCCCTCTGAAAGAATGATTTTTTTCTCTTTTTCAAGCTGCTTCAAGGCTTCCACGTAGCCATGGAAGACCAATTCAACTTCCTTTCTGGGGGCAACGCCGTTCATGAAGTTTGATAAGCCATAAGCCAGCGGAGGAAAAATTCTAACTCGGTTCAGCATAACCTCGTACATGAAATACTCTGGTTTGATGTGAATGCGGTAAGAGAGTTCTGGAAAACTTAGGACCAAGTTCTCCAACAATTCAAGGATTAGACGTTTCTTCAACATTATTTCCTGCGCATGCAAATAATCCTTGCCGCAAAGAACCGTATTAGGAAAAATTAAGGTGCCTGCTAGCGCTTCGCCTAGAAAGCCCCGGTCAACGTCTCTTTCAAAAATCCACTGGTCAACCGCAAAAACAATAATGTTTCTTCCGCCAACGATTTTGACGTAGCTCATTAGTCTTGGCTGAAAATCATGAATCACCAAAACTACCTCTAAAGTTGTCTTTGCGCTTAACTTTCCGAGCGAATAATCGCCGAGCAGGCTTACGGCGGTGACTTGGTTTGACCCGGCAATATGATTACAAAATTCGAGAATTTGATGATGTAGTTCGTTGCCTGTATCGCTGGAATCTTGATTCAAGCCTTCACCTTGCAAGACGTATTAAATAGAATTATGCGGTGTGGAGAGATATATTTTTTTCAACGCGTTTGCCGCTTTCGCAAGGTGAAACACGTAATGAGCAGCTACTTAGAAGACTTTGGCAGTATATACTCTTACGTGCGGGTCTACACTGAGAAAGCGTTTGTGCTAGTGTTATGTGAAAAGTGGGTGTTAAATGATTGGTGGGTGTGTTCTGATTTTTTTCAGCATGGGGCTTAATGCTGCTCGGTTGGATGGTTCAACTGCTACGTCTGTGTTTGCTGGTACGCTTATTTTTCTGCATATGAAGTTGAGTGAGTTTTCGGTGAAGTTTAGCATGTTTTGTCCTTCGTTTGTGAGTTGGTAGACTTTGCGGGGGCGTTCGTTTGTCATGTTCCATTCGCTGTTGACGAAGCCTTTCTTTTCAAGCGTTGCCAGTAGCGGGTAGATGGTGCTTGGGCCGAAGTAGACGCCGAAGGTTTTGCGTATTTTGGTTATGACTTGGTAGCCGTGCATGGGCTGCGAACTTAGAAATTGTAGGACTATGAGGTCTAGTAAGCCTTTCATTAATTTAACTTGGACCTCTTTCTGGGGATTTACCATTTTTTTCCCTTCTGTATTTGTGTTTAACAGTTTTTCTGTTAGACTTGTGTACAATATGTCCACTATGAGACATATCGTATGTCTCTATAGAAACTAAACGCAAATATAAATGTTCATGCTCACCACAAGCATAACAAAGCATAACGCAGCAATACTAAAATCCACATTCTAACATAAATTAAATAAACCAAAACATAGACAAGTCCAAGATAGAACCCGCAACAGGGAAAAATCATGGCGGAAACCTACCGAAAAGAACTTGTTCAACGCATAATCAAAAATCTGCTAGATATCCAACTATTACGGATGGTTCAAGCCCAACCCCTATGGGGATACATGATCAAAAAGAAAGTAGAAAAAAACTTCCAAATAAAACTCAGACACGGCGCTCTTTACCCCATGCTCAATAACCTAGAACAAAAAGGTTTTCTCACAAGCCAAAAACAAACCCGAGGAGGAAGAGTAAGAAAAGTATACACCATAACAAAAGACGGCAAAGAGCACCTTCAAAGCTATTACGACATACTCAAGGAGCAAATTGAAGGCACAGACCTCAACTAGTTTCCTCGCTTTATCCAACTTGTGCAAATTCACAAGCAAATCAGGTGCCAACGGCGTCGCTGTACACAAAAACATCAACATGTCGCAAGTATGCACTTTAAAAAAACGCTTTAAGCATCCTCGTGCAGAGTAACTAAAAGAGGTCAATTGGCATGGTGGAGATTGTGAAAGCCTACGTTGTCGCCACGGTGAAGCGAGGCAAGGAGCACGACGCGGCTCAGAAAATTAGAAAGATTAAAGAAGTTACAGAAGTCCTCGTTACTTACGGCCTTTACGACATCGTTGTCCGCATCGAAGCCAAAAGTCTAGGGCATCTGGACAAGATTGTCACGGACATACGGCAAATGGCAGAGATTAAGCAGACCAGCACGCTTGTTGGCACCCAGTAAACCAGCGATTATACGCGGGTGGAAAAAGCTTTTATCCTTAAAGGTTCGAGTGGAAACCAAGGAGGAAAAACGCTTGAACTTGGAAACAAGCAAAAACTTAGGCGGTGTTGGCGCAATACTGATGTTCCTTGGTGTACTGCCATGGATAGCTCCATACTCGTGGATAATAGGACTTGTCGGCCTAATACTCGTATTGGTAGCAATGAAAGGATTCGCAGATTATTATAATGAAGCTAGCATCTTTAACAACACCCTTTATGGGGTAATCACAGCCATCGTAGGCGGAGTAGTTTTCGTGGGTGTAGTATTCATTGCGCTTGTTGACTTCTTGGCTGAGCTTGGCATGACCATCGGAAACGTGGCAGATTGGTCGGCGGAATTCTCGCAGATGGACTGGACAAGCGTAGATTTTAACATAATAGGGAATTTCGCTGCGTACATATTCTTAGGTTTGGTAGTCCTCTTCGTCTTTGTTATCATCACAGCCATCTTACTTAGGAAATCGCTGGGGCTCCTGTCCACAAAAACAGGCGTAGGCCTGTTCGGCACCACAGGCCTACTAATACTAATAGGTGCAGTGCTAACCATAATCGCTGTCGGCCTTATTCTCATATGGATCGCCATGTTAATTCTTGCAATAGCCTTCTTCTCAATAAGAGCACAACAGGCACAACCTACAACATCAGCAGAAGCACCAACCCAAGTCTAAAAAGCAAACAGCAACTCCTATTTTTTCTACTCACCTAACTCAGTGAACATAACAGTTTTTCTACTGTCTGTTGACTTCAATTTTTTCATCGACGTTTAAGGTAACTATCGTGCTCTCTGAGAGCTACTCCCTTCCTTAAATAAGAATTGAAACGTACAGTGAAACGAAAATTCAATAGCTGCGGATTCTGTTTTCTCTATCGTTTGGAATAACTACTATCTGTTGGTTGTGTATTGGCTTATTTCGATGTCGAGCGAGTGATGATTTTCTTTCTGAATATTCTGTTGGAATCTTGTATGTGACGAAAGGTTCTTAAGCGATTGGGCATTCTTCTAAACGGCAAGAAAAACGCCGCAGGCAACGCCTAGGTTTAAGTATTAGCTCTTCCCCTTTAAGGGAAAAGGGCTGTATCAACCAGAAAAAGTTAAAATAGTTGAATGAAGAGGTGAAAAAGTATGGAATACGTTTACGCTGCGATGCTCCTTCACAAAGCTGGAAAAGAAATAAACGAAAAAAGTGTCTCGAACGTTTTGACAGCTGCGGGAATAAAAGTTGACGCTGTTAGAGTAAAAGCCCTAATCGCTTCTTTAAGCGAAGTCAACATTGACGAGGCGATCAAAGCTGCGCCGACAATGATGGCTGCCGCACCAGCAGCGCCTGCAGTAGCTGCACCAGCCGCAGAGCAAAAGCCGAAGGAAGAAGACAAGAAGAAGAAAGTAGAAGAGGAAAAAGCTAAAGAAGACGCAGCGCTCGAAGGTTTAGGCGCCCTATTCGGCTAAAATCAGCACTCTATTTTCTTTAATTTTGAATTACTGCCTTGTCTTTTGTTTTTCTTTCAGCAACCAGTTTCCAAGCCACAACAAGCAGCCAACCGCAAAGAATACTCACTGTGGCGGGGAAAAACATTATTTCAAAGTATAATTGGATAACGTAGAATAATCCAAGAGAAAACGCCATAACTAGCGCCGATATCACCGCAGCTTTTTCGCCGAATTTCTTGTAAGTCTGCGTGGCTAATATTCCCGCAAAAAAGAAATCACCTAAACCCAACCCACCAAAACTAATAGCCCCTTGTACTGGGATACGAGGCAATACCACAGCAATTGGAAGACCCAAATTGAGAAGGGTTGTCGCGGCTTCCCCCATAGTCCCAGTTCCAAACACTAATATTATGTCCATTACGGTTAGAAGCCCGGCGAAAATGAATACAACTTTCCACGTAAACAGAGAAGCTAAGTAGAGGGTTATCAGAATGGCGAATGTTATTGCGAAAATATTAAAAAAATACGGGAACCATAAGGGTGTACCTTGATAAAACAGGTAAAGCAGCAAAAACAAAGCTGGCGGCAAAACAGCCAAGTACCATCTTTCCCCAGAAGTTTTCCTCATCTGCTCGTACAGAATGGCAAAGAAAGCGAAAGCAGCCAAACCGTAAGTTGCCAAACCTCCATAGAACAGCCAGCTATCAGCTAACGGGTCCAATAAAGCAACAGTTCCAGCCACCAAAGCGGCTAACCCAAAGCCCAAACAAAAAAGCTGTGCTCTCCTCTTCCGTATGCCTGAAAAAATGTATGAAAACATGAAGAGCAGCGTTGAATAAGAGAACAGGAACACCACTGTTATAGCCATCTGAGGAACAAAAACGATAACCGAAACTGCCACGCTAATCATAGCCACAAATAAGATGGCGTCTCGCCTGCGGAATTCCCTCTCCTCAAAAGTCGTTTTTAACTTGCCTTCAATTCGCTTGTTCAACAGCAGAGCCACGAGAGTTACAACGAACAATGCTGCGGGCATAGCGACGTCGAAAGACAGCATGAACAGCACATAACCCAAACGAACATTTAAACCTTAAACGCCAAATTGCACGTTTAAGATGGCTAATGCCGCAAGGAGCGCTTCTTCCGTTCTAACAGTCTCCGTTCCCTGCTCAGGAATCGTGTTCACCACAAAATCCACAACGTCATTAAGGTTTGCGCCTTCGTCTCTGGCTATTTCGAACAATCCTCTCGTTGGCGCGCCGAAGCTTACGAGAATACTGCCTGCTTTTTTCCATTTTTCACCTATTTTTTCAGCAACATCTGCGAATCTAGTTCCGAACTTGGAGGTGGCAATAGTCAAGTCGAATTTTCTGTTTTTCACCAATTTGCTAAAAGAGCGCTTTTCCGCCGAAACTGCGTATCCCCAATAAGAGGGAATCTCATCTTTGTTTGCCGTTTGAACTTCGATTTGTTCACCCAGTTTCGCTATTTTCAATGTTAAGCGCTTGCCCACAGCGAACTGCCTTTCTCGCATAAGGGCAGACCGTTCAACGCCGATGTCCACAAGCGCATCCTCTTTGGTTTTGGATACGACAATGCCTTCACGGTACTCGCCCACCTTCAGATTTCGAGCTTTCTTGTTCAGCGGATGATGTGGCGTTCGCAACGGCGGCAGTATCCCCGCAAACTGCAAGCGCGGTTCCAGCTTGAAAAGTCTCTTCCGAAGATACTGTGGCGTTTCCATATACGCCAATAAAATGGCAATTAGCTCAATCTCTCTGCCCTGATTAACCTTAATGTTATCGGGATAAACGATGATTTCGTTTACTTTGAAAATCGCAGCGGCTCTTCCAATCAAGCCTATTTTCGAGGTTTTTTCGCGCAAATGCGGCGTGTCCGAAATAACCGACGCAGGTATCGCAATTGCTAACTTCTTTTTATTCATTTCAACTTTGCTCCTTCACAGAAAACCGCTGAGCCTCTGCGTTCAGCTTAAAAGTAAAAAACTGAATATAAAAGTGCGGGTAAGTAGGTGAACGAAAGTTGGCGACATCAGTGTTGGATGATATAGACAAAATAAGGGAAATCGATAAGAGCAACATGCTTTCATTCTGCGTGAACTCAGCTAAACACTATCAGAAAGCCGCGAAAATAGCTGAGAAAATCTCGCTGCGATATCCGAAACCTGAAAACATAATCGTCGCTGGCATGGGCGGCTCGGGAATAGGCGGCGAACTCCTAAAAGACTGGGCACGCGACAAGGCGCAGATGCCTATAGAAGTCAGCAGAAATTATTCGTTGCCTGCGTATGCAAACGAGAAAAGCCTCGTGTTAACCGTGAGTTATTCAGGAGAAACCGAGGAATCCCTCAGCGCTTTCCTTGACGCTGCAAAAAGGAACTGCATGATCCACTGCATAAGTTCAGGAGGAAGCTTGCTGAAATTTGCCGAAAAGCTGAATGTGCCGTACCTGCGTGTTCCTTCTGGCATGCCCCCACGTGCGGCTCTTCCCTACCTGTTCACACCTCTGCTCAAAGCACTGGAAAAAATTAAGCTTGTTTCAGGCGTCTCTGAGGATTTTTCGGAAGCGACCAAAATTTTAGAGCGAATTAGCGGCGAGAATGCGCCTGAAAACCTTGCGCGCGAAAATTTTTCCAAGACGTTGGCTTTGGGAATTGCTGCGTCTGTTCCTGTGGTTTATGGGTTTGGCGTTTACCGCAGCGTGGCGCAACGTTTTAAGCAGCAGTTCAATGAAAACAGCAAGATTCCTTCGAAGTGGGAGTTTTTCTCCGAACTTAACCACAATGAGATTGTAGGCTGGGAAAAGGCTGGGAAGCTCGCAAAATGCTTTTCCACAATATTCATCAGAGACAAAAACGAGCCCAACGAGA
>CAZXCX010000011.1:0-11191 GCA_964639375.1 uncultured Candidatus Bathyarchaeia archaeon | reverse complement strand
GCTCGAATGAGACCGCGCGGGCGGTACAAAAGAGTCCGCACTGAAAGGGGATAAAACTCGCTACTTTTCCAAACGGGAAACTCTAACAGCGCAATAATGCCCTTTGCCCGCTACTTTTTTGTTAAAGCAGTAGACAGCCTTTTTCGTTAGTTAGTGCTGTTTAAAACTTGAATTTGTCCGAACTCTAACGAAGCTTATAAATACGTAAAATTCAAAGCTAAAAGTTTGCTGAAAATCAAAGTGTTTGTGATATTTTTATGGAGAAAAACAGCAAAACCTGTTCTTTATGTGTATCCAACCGTCTACTTTTACAAGTTATAGCGTTTCTTTATGGAACGCGTTTGATGGTTGTGCTTTTTTGAGTCTGCGAAAAAACTTCGAACAGTCACATTTTACAATAAAGAGTTAAAACTGGGCCTGCTCATCTGCGAAATTAATGCTAAAAGGCTAAAATATCATGTTGCCTGGCGTTTTTGTTGAATACGAAATGCGAAGCTCGAAAAAGTGCTGCCGCGAGTGCCATGTAGAAAAATAAAAGCGCTTTTGTCTAAGGGGTCTTGAAGGAAGGGCGCTTTATTGTTCACCCATGATTTGTATAATAACGGTTCGTTTCCGCGGATAGACGTCAGTTTCTACAAAGAGCAAAGATTGCCACGTTCCAAACTCCACGCGTCCATCAATTACTGGCAGGGTCTTGTCTGGCGGTAGAAGCATCGAACGCAGGTGCGAATGAGCATTGGACGGGTGCTGATATGCCCCTCGCTTCGGAATTATTTCTTCAAGGAAAGCTTTAATGTCGTTGAGCAGGCCATAGTCATTTTCTGTTAGAATCAGTATGCCTGTAGCATGTGGCGCAAAGACATGAACCACGCCGTTTTTGATGCCTGAATCGGATACTGCCTCTTGAACCTTGTCTGTTAAGTCTACGAATTCTATTTCGCCTCTTGTGGAGAAACTGTAGCGTCTGTTAACAACTTTGAAGCCTGACATAGTAGCATTCCAGCATTGTCTATTTTGTGATTGCTGTTCAAAAATGTTTTCACCAAAAAAAGCTCGCTGTCCCCGCAACTTGGTGGCGAGACCGTGATCAGTGGCTAAATTGTGATTTTTGGTCTATGCTTTTGTATACGCCCTGCCAAGGCAACACGGCATAGTGAACGTTGGTGATGGACATATGATCAAGTAATATTGGCACAGCGGAACTCACTGAGCAATAATTCTGCGACGAAATAGCCATAGGAAAGTAAACAGTTTAGTCACACCACACTGATTTAGCAGTATCGCAGTCTGACTAAAAATAAGCCTGAAAAGCTTTTTTGAAGAGTTGTTTAGGGTCGGCGTTTGTATTTGTGAACAGGTACTTGGAGAATGTGCTGTTCCACCAAGCATTCCTTAAGATAGTCATCCAATGTAGCAGCCGGGACAATGTCAATAGTGTAGTCTCTCGCCTCAATCGAATGCAAGTAATTCTTTTGTGGAATAACCACTTTCTTGAAACCCCAAGCTTCGGCAGCCTTAATTTTCTCATGGACCCCGCCTACCGCGGTGATCTGGATAGAACCGCTGACGCTGAGGTTTATTTCGCCAGTAACAGCTACATCTTGTCGTATCAGTTTGCCCTCAATAAGCGAGCACAAAAGAATAGCCATTGTTACGCCTGCAGAAGGCCCGTCAACTCCGTAAGACTGGGCAAAATCGATGTGCGTTAAATAGTCTTGGGCGATGTCCACACCATATTTTTGGAGGATAACGCTTCTGACTTTGGCAATGCTGTCCGAAATGAAGCTCTGACCCTTAGCGACACCAGTCACTTTGTAATAACCCTTAAGCGGCTGGTCTCTCGGAAGTTCACTTTTTTTAACAAGCTGGGCTTTTACGCCGAGAACATTGCCTGTCATCTCGCCACTGTACGGATCATGGACCACAGCTAAACCGTGAATCTGCCCGAGCTTTACGCCCTCAGGTTTTATTTCTAACAGTTTTCCTCTTTCATGTATCTCATGTTCCAGCAGCTGTTTTTGGATGGTTTTGCAGTGCTCATTTAAGGCTTCTAAAACATGTCGTCTTTCAACTGCTTTGCAGTTCTCGTTCATAGCCAAAGTTGCAGCCGTCTTAATTATGGAAATTAATGGTCTAAACCGTGTGGTAAGCGCCTCGCGTTTATTGCTTCGCCGTCTGCCCTCTTCAACTATTTCCATACATGCGTCCCGTTTGAGCGGTATGAGGTTGAAGCGTTTGACTTCTTGTGCTATGAACTGGACGTATTTACGCCTGTTTTCTAACGTGTTGGGCATGTCATTGTTCATGCGCACGACTTTGCCGTAGCCGTAAATGCGGTCCATAAGCGCAGGGTGCATCTGGCTTATGCTGTCAAAGTTTCCTGCGCCAACAAGAAAAGTGATAGCTGGGACAGGTTCAGTTGACACAGCCATCGCTGCAGTGGCTCCGCCGTGCCACCTTCCCCGCAAAGCTATTGGCAGTTGCCCATCTTCCAGAACCGTTAAAAGAGTAATCGCTTCTTCAGGGTCCAAGTTCTTGATTTCGTCGATGTAAAGTATTCCCAGCGATGCAACGTGAACATCGCCTGCAGTTACCCTTTGGTGCTCTGGCGTTCCTAACCCGCCAGTTTGAAATGGATCCCAAGCTACTGAACCGAAGAGTTGCGCGCTCTTGTGCCCTGTTGCGTCCACGAAGGGGGCATGCCCAGAACTGTTGTCCACAATAAGTTTTGGGACGTCTGATTGTTGGGCGCCTCCAATGCCGCGGAGATTGCCTAGTCCGCCTAAGCGTGAGAACCACCAAATGAAGACACTGAAGAAGATTAAACTTCCTCCTGGGATAAAAGTTAGGGGCACCAAATTTATGAACCGATCAACAAAGTAAGCTGAAAAGTTATTGCTATACAATTCCTGCCAAGACGTGCCTCCGATAGATAAACCATTGGCATTCCATGTTTGCCATGCGTCAATCATGAAGTATAAGCCTAACGACAAAAGAAACACTCCTAATGCGAGCATAAGTATCTGTATGGCTTTGAGGCCGATTTTAGTTGCGAACTTGCGTTTAAGCTCTTTACGCTGCTCTCTTTGCAGTACCTTTTTGCCTTCTCCAGCTTTGTGGATAGATACGCGCGGCTGGCTGGGCAGAACAGGGTTTTTCCATGAGACGACATCAAAGAGTTTTATGCCGTTCTCTTTGTAAACCTGAGTTAGCTTTTCGGATAATGCTCTTCCGAGGAGAGACTTGCCTGTTCCAGGATCACCTAAAAGCAGCAAATAGGGTCCTGGGCTGATTACGCTTTTTGCTGTTGGCTTTGGCTCCTCGGGTTTGCTCCAGCTCGCGTACCACTGTGTCTGGTCTAAGTACTTGAGTTTGTGAACCCACTCGTTTAGGCACAGGAACCCCTCGTTTAGAGCTTGCTCTTGACCTATGACCCAGTTTATCATGCTGTCGTCTACTGGGAATCCTTCGGTGGTTTTGAATTTACCCCAGTTCCACCGTACTTTTACAGTTCGCCCCTGCACACTATGCGTCAGTGTTTCGGTGCCTGTTCCAAAATGGTCAAAAGACATCTCTTCTTCTCCTATGCATCTAGTAGTCTTTCCTTTGAAATCAATTAAAGAGCTTATTTCAAAATTGACAATATTCAAAAAACCGTACTTAAATCTCCAAAATCGACCTTGTAACCAACGGCTTTTCGGTTAATCTTTTTTCAAAAATCAGTCAATTTTAGCGCTTATTTCTGAGCAAACGTCAGGCTATTGACTTGTACGAAATCGAATCTGAACACATGTAAAAAACACTCTGTTTTTCACCAACGGCACAAAATCAAAAAGCCAAAAATAAGCCCAGAACAGCTAAAACGCCTTATTTTGGCTTTTTCAGTCTCTGGTTTCAGGCTAAACAATGGAGATAATCGTGACCTCATATAAAGACCGTTGAAAATCTCCATGCGAAGTCGCGACGGGTTTCTTCGAATCCGCTTCGAGTGTTTGTCCGGTTCGCAGACGCTGTCTAGTTTTTGCTCGCGCTAGTTTTCAAAACACTTCAGTCGTAGAGTGATTGTTCAACCAAAAAGAGTGAACAACTGGCTGTTTCAAAAAACTCTTAGCTTAGCTAACAAGTTTTTGTTGATTACCAAAAGGCATTTAATTTTCTTTCCTATAGAATGAACTTGCCTGTAGCCCTCCATGACTTGTTATTTAATGAGTTGGAGCGCGCATCAGTAAAAGTGCATAACGAGTTTTGAATAAACAGAAGCGGTGTAAGCCTTTTAGAAGTGAGTTTTGTTGATGCTTTCGTATACGATGCTACTCAAACTGTTCGCTGTCTTTTTTCACCAAGTCAAATTCTGGGTAGCAATGTTGTGAAACGGAGGCTTTTTCCAGCTTGTTTTGCATGAGGGTGCACTTTTGCATTGCTCAGTGTAGGCTAAAACATCATTATTTTTGCTTTATCCATGATGAAAATTTCTTAGTCCGTGAAGTCAGTTGTATAAGTATTACGTGTAATCGTTCCCGTCACCAGCATGCTTCAGAAATGTCACATGTGCAGAAACTGGATACAAAAGCATCAACGGGACTTCTGCTTTTAAGCTCATACGGAATATTTTTTATATTTTCCGCGCTATTCTAACTACGCGGGTACTTGCTGAGGGAAAACTAGTGGTCAAGGAAGTCGACAGGATTAAACTTCGCCGATGGCGCAAGCGAGGCTTCTACAGCGAAACCGTGCTCGTGAAGCGCCTGCAGAAAAACGGCTACAACGCCGTGCGCATCCCCGTCAGCAACCCAAGCCTGAGCCCGCTACCAGACATTATGGCTAGAAAAGGCGCGCACACCTATGCTTTTGAAGTAAAAAACGCCAGCTACTACGCGTATTTCCCCAAGCAACAAATCGACAAGCTCTTCAGGTTCCTCAACGAACTTATACCTGGAGACAACGAGCAGAAGCACGCGGTAGCCGCAGCGCACCTAGGTAAAAAGTGGCTTTTCAAGGAGATCAGTTGGGTTGACTGGGAAAAAGACAAGCTTCCCGACAAGGTTAGAATTCTCAAACGTGATAGGGGAAATTTCACTCTATAAAAAGCCAGTGAACGCAATTATTCTTGTTTTCAGGTAGCAGTAAAACAATCGTACCTAAAAGCATATTATAATTTGCCACATATTTTCTATCATGACGATGGAAGCGAAGGATTCTGTAGTTTATGTGCATTCGTTATGCAAAGCTTACCAACTGGGCGAAACGGAAGTTGAAGTTCTAAAGGATGTAAACCTAAACGTCGCAAGAGGCAACTTCATTGCCATTTGCGGCCCTTCTGGCTCTGGAAAAACCACTTTTCTCAACATTATAAGCGGAATTGATAGGCCCACAAGCGGCAAACTTGTTGTTTTAGGACAAGACTTAGTGGTTCAAGACGAGGATTTTTTGGCGGAATTTCGATGCGATAATGTTGGCTTCGTTTTTCAATCTTACAATCTCGTTTCAACTTTAACGGTAGCGGAAAACGTCGCGTTTCCAATGGAATGGAGCAGAAAACCCGAAGCAGAAATAGAAAAGCGTGTCGCAGAATTGTTGGAAACAGTGGGGTTGCAGCACAGGGCTGATCATTTTCCTGCCCAATTGAGTGGCGGTGAACAACAGCGCGTAGCTTTTGCTCGCGCCTTAGCGAACGATCCTCAGCTGATTCTCGCAGATGAACCGACTGGAAATTTGGATAAAAAAAATGGCCAAAAAATAACTCAAATGCTGCAGATGTTAAAGGTCAATGGAAAAACCATCATTGCTTCAACTCATGACTTAGAAATAATACAGTTAGCCGACCAGACGTTATGCTTAGAAGACGGTAGGCTGGCGAGTCCAAATGAGTAAAACTGCTTTTCCAGTAAATGACCTTCTGCGCAGAAAACTACAAACAAGCCTGACACTGATTAGCCTGACTACTTGTGTTGCTTCCACGCTCTTCCTGCTTCTTTTTAGCGATCAAATAGGTTTCGGAATAATATCAGTAGCCCAGAACACGTTAACTATAGGTTATTCAGCAATTTTCTCGAAGTTTTTGCTGTTCGTAGGCATCTTGGTCTTCGCTGTGGGCGCGGTGATAGCCTCGTTCATTGCTTTCTTGATGATGGCTCAGCGAACAAGAGACTTCGGGTTGATGAAAGCAGCTGGATGCCCAACCAGTCTTGTCTTCGGCTACTTCTTAACAGAACTTTTGCTAGTGTTATTCTTAGGATGCGTTTTAGGCGTGGCGCTTGGATTCCTAACTGATTATGCCGTCATCAACATGAGCGTTTTTCAGGCTTATCAAAAAGCACCCAATTTCTGGTTTGCACCGCTAGTGTTTGTCGCATTCTTTGCTTTCGGCTTAATATTTGGATTGAAGCCGCTTCTTAACGCTGCGAGACTTTCGCCAACAGCTGCAATCTCGCCCATGCAATATTTCGGATTGAGCAAAGGAAACAGGTTTAAGGCACTCTCAAAGTCCAGAATAACCCTAAAAATAGCCTCAAGAAGCCTGTTCCGGCGCCAATCAGCCACCGTCCGAATAATAGTCTTTCTATCAACAGTCTTTATCTTGTTGACGGTTTCCATTGCAGGAAGCATAATCGCCAACAACACCACTACAACAAGGGTTGAAAAAGCTGTTGGTAAAGACGTACTCTTAGTGGCGCATAAGGATATGGGCAACCAGTACATAGCGTTATTATCAAAATTCTCTGGGGCAAAAGAAAAAACTGATTTCAACTATTTGGATCCGAATTTTGCTATACCTGACACTGTTCTTCAGCAATTGAGCACTGTTAATGGAATCGCAAATTCTGACGTGCGCCTAGTCTGCAAAGGGTACATGCAAGAATTAATGAACTTCACGTTCGACCCTGAAACTCAGGCAACAATACCGATTGGCGATAATCGTGAAGGAGACTCCTTGATTGTAGGCGTAGAACCTGAAAAAGTCATCTCCGCATGGTTCATTAATGGACGATTCTTAAAAAATGACAATGCCTCAGAAGCGGTTGTTGGAGACTCCATTGCTGCGCTCATGTTTGAGTTACCCCTATCTCAGAGCTTCAGAATGCAAAACACCACTTTCAGCATAGTTGGCGCCTGTTTAGATCCCATAAACAATGGCTTAGTAACATTTATTCCTCTCAAAAAACTCGAAAGCCTAAACAACGGTGCTAGCCCCAACATTGTGCTTATCCAGCTAGATTCTTCAATTGATCGACCCAGCATTATAAGCCATATACAAGAATGCTTGACCGATGTAAACTCGGACTTGACTGTTTTTGAACTCAACAGAGCGCTGGAAAAGAACATTGGCTTTCTTGGGGCCATATGGTCCGTAGTCATGTTTCTACCCCTCTTTACTTTGGTAGCCGCAACCTTATGCTTAATAGGGTACCTTGTGCTGGCTATCGATGAGCAGCGTCAAGAATTCGCCGTTTTGCGGGCTATGGGCACAAAACCTAAAACAGTCGTGACCATACTTGCGGTGCAAAGCTTAATCGTTCTGCTTTCAAGCTTTGCCGTTGGAATTTCTCTTGGAGTGATAATCACGCTCCTAATTCTGACGCCTCAACCAGTCGTGACGAGTTTCACCATTTTAGAGATAGGTGGATGGCTCTTCGCAGCTTTAGTTGGAATGTTCCTTTTTAGCCTCTTTCCCGCTGTCAAATTTGCTAAGAAGCCAATTTTGCAAATCATGTCATAAATGATTAAATTCTTTCACGAAATACTTCAATGACTCCACATGAACAGGCAATTGGATTAAGAAATCCTGCAACTGCAAAACAGGAACAACGGGTACATTATTATAAAATTTGAAGCTGCTTGGAATAAGCGACAAAATCACAGGGGCAAACTTAGCCTTATTCCACTTGACACACTCAACCTCCAATGTGACGCTTGGCAGTACATCGGCCAGTGCACGTGCTCTTTCCACTTGCGCCTCAACAATCTTCCTTAACGCAGAAGGCTTCACTCCATGATGCCAATGCTTACAATCCACGCACAAGACTAAGGGCTTTCTGCAGCCGACTATGTCTATTTCCCATCTCCGCCCAGCATGCTTGAAACGCACATTCTTCGCAACGAAATAGCCGTTTCTTTCCAACGCAATGGCAGCAATATCCTCAAACTCCTGCCAACGAAGAAAATCGCTAACGCGCTCGATGTCAGCGCCTAAGCCTATAGCCCTAACGGCTAACTTTAGGCGACTGCCAGTATCAGCGCCAACGTTATTGCCGCTTAGATAAACCATGCCGTCAGTTTGGAATTTTCTAAGCAATTTTGAGGCAACATCGGCTGGAAGTTTTGCGTCTTTGTTAATAGATTCACATGGAGCAGGACCGTTTTTGGTCAACTTCAGAATGGACATAATCAAAGTTATCTCAATTACCACAGCTAACCCCCTTCATAGCGAAAAGCAAGCCCCTTCGCACATTATACAACATGGAAACGGCAGATAAGCTTATTTTTTAATTTTTTAGCTATACTTACCGATGAATCATGGAGTTTTTTTAACTTTTTATTGTAAAAAATAACGGTTCGAAAATATTTCGCGAGGTTAAGAACGCGCCAAATACGGCAATGAGCAGCGCAATCACAAAGGCAACTGTTAAAAATCAGCGACCTTTCAAAAAAAAGGCACTGTTTACCATTCAAACATTGTAGTGCTGGCGTTCTATATGCAAATTTTGCCATTTTTTCCCGCAACAAAGGAGCGTGTGCCTTATTTTGAAGGATTAATGACTACGTATTTATAAGATTCGATCGAGTTCGAATCAAACCAAAAGTTTTAGACCGCGTCGCTAAAAAGCAAGTAAAACAGCTTTGTCAATGACGTTCCGTTATAAGTTCCTTTTCTGTTGAGCTATGTTTTTTTCGGTTTAGCCAAAACTGCTGCTTTCTTCAAATCTACAGGAGTGTTTATGTTAAAGAACGTCCGAAGCTCTGGGTCCAGCTGCTGAATGACCAGCGTGGAAACATAGCGCACTCCCCTCAGCTTTTCGATCATGGCGCGCATGTTCAGTTTTCCTTCAGCCACAGCGCTCCTTGCGGCTTCAAAAGCCGCTTTTGTTTGGTAGACCGCCTGCAACGGCTCTATATATTCATTAGGCCACCTTGGAATTGCAGCCGCCCTGTTTAGGCACAGCTCAAACAGCAGCGAAACAACTTCCTTCGAAACAAACGGAGTGTCAAAAGGCAGAAGCAAAGAGTATTTGCCGTGGGCAACTTCAAAACCTGTTAAAGCGCCTATCAACGGACCCCTCGACTCGCACACATCAATAACGAAGTGCACACCTTCAGCCATAACCTTCGTATATTGGGTGACCCGCTCCTGCGAATTAGCCACGACGACTGTTTCGTCAACAACTGAGCTAACCGCATCTACGACGTGCTTAATCAGGGGTTTATCGGCGAGCTCCAGAACCCCTTTGTCCTGACCGAATCTGCTGGAAAAGCCGCCAGCTAGAACAATCGCTGATCTGTCCACGGTTTTTTTCTCCGCTCGTGCAATTTTTAACAGTGGCTTACGCGTTCTATAAGCGTTTGCATTGAGTCTTGTTGATGCTTTTGTATACAGAATGCATTAGAAGAATATTTATTAGCGGAGCACTGGAGTTTTATTCGAAGCACATATGGCAGAGGCGAACTCGATACGCTTCCAAATACACACAGACTCGTTAGGGCTGGTGAACCGCCAATTAATTAGAGGGATTTGACACATGGAATTCATCACAAGCTTTTATCTGTTCCTAGTTTCTGTGGTGCTCATATCCTTGTCAGGCGTATTGTTGCCGGGACCCTTGTTTGCAGCTACAATGGAGAGAGCGGCAAAAAGCAAAACCGCTGGTCTACTCATCGCTGTTGGACACGGCATAGTAGAGTTTCCATTAATGTTCCTCATCTATTATTGGATAAGCCAATTTGTCATCCCTGATGTTGTGCCCATAACTGTGGGACTGGTCGGTGGTTTGCTAATGATGTATATGGGTTTTCAAACATTCAGAAACAGAAATAAGAACAATCAAAAATATGCAAGTCCTAAAAAAGACTCTTTGGTGGCTGGAATATGGACAACAGCCGCCAACGCGGGTTTCATACTATGGTGGTTAACCATAGGCACCACTTTAATATTGAACGCACAAATTTTCGGTTTACTAGGATTTTCCGTGTTTGCCGTGGTCCATTGGCTCTGCGACTTCGTGTGGTACACTATTGTGGCTTTCATAATTTTCAAGTCGCGACGTTTCTGGAATGAAAAAGTCCATACCGCGATTTTTATTTTCTGCTTCGCGGTTTTCGTTGGTTTCGGAGCATGGTTTTTCAGTGCAGCTTTGTGGTCAGCAATTAACATGATAATCTAGGAAATGGTGAGACATTTGATTAACGGTGAGTTTAAGATTGGAAAAGCGACCGTGCGACTGGTTAGAGGGGACATAACCGAAATTGAGACAGATACGATAGTGAATGCAGCTAATTCTTCCCTCATGGGCGGCGGAGGCGTCGACGGGGCAATACACCGTAAAGGCGGACCCAAAATACTTGAGGAATGCAAGATTATAAGAGCTACAGAATGGCCAGAGGGCCTTCCAACTGGAAAGGCGGTCATAACTTCGGCTGGCAACCTCAAGGCTAAACACGTTATTCACACAGTCGGACCCATTTGGCGCGGAGGCAACCGCGGTGAACCTGAGCTTCTGGCGCAGGCTTATCAAAACTCGCTGAGGCTCGCCGTGTCTCAGGGGCTGAAAACCGTAGCTTTTCCGTCTATAAGCACAGGCGCGTATGGTTATCCTATCGAAGACGCGTGCCGTGTAGCCTTGGAAGCGGTGAAAGAGTTTCTGGAGAAAGAGGACAACTTGGACGAAGTGGTCTTTGTCTTGTTTTCGGAGCGTGCGCTTGAAGTCTACGCAGATAAAGCGAAAGAAGCGTTTTGAAAACTGTGACTGCAACGAGGCTCTCCTGACATTTTATAAACGCGGTAACCCGACTAGAATTGAAGAGATACACGCAAATCCGTTCTTAGTGATTGCATTTCTTGACAAACGGCGTATTTGGCGCCTAATAGCAAAACATTGCAGAAAACTATAGGGGGTCTATCCGACAGCGCTTCTCTCCAGACTATATAGTTTCTTTATATAAGGGGGGTATAGTCTTTTCCGAGCACTAGTACACAAGG
>CAZXCX010000010.1:0-11346 GCA_964639375.1 uncultured Candidatus Bathyarchaeia archaeon | reverse complement strand
GGCTTCAAAGACTTCAGAACAAACACCTATCTGGGCAACCTGGTCTTTGACGCCAAACTTCCATTACATGTTAAGGAGTTGGCAGTGAAATGCGGCAGAGCCCTCGGCAAAGAGCAGAAGGCGTGGATGTTGGCTTTGGACGCAATGGTTAACGTTGGCGAAAACAAAATCGTGGATGATGCTGACCTTAAATTGGAACTCGAAAAGGCAACTGTGGCGTTTGAAAACGTAAAAAAAGTCAAGGCAGACGAATCCCGACTGCGAGATTTTCCCAGCTGGAACAGCAAACTAGAAGCTGCATTCCAGAACTACATGAACACAGAGTCCTACAAAAAAGTCAAAAGTATAATCGAAAAGAGTATAGAAAAAAACAAGCAGCACATAGTCTTCCACGAAGCGAATTCCTGCCCTGAATTCTGGGAACACACACGGCTAATTGCCGGGATTAACGTGGCAGTTCCCCTCCTAAAAGGCGCCCAAAGCCTAATTTGATACTTATAATAATGAGGTGAAAAAAAGTTGAGAATAGGAATAATCGGCGGTACAGGCTACGTCGGCGGAGAACTCCTGCGCTTATTGCTGCTCCATCCGCATGCAGAAGTCACTATGGTTACTTCTCGCCGGAGCGTAGGCGAATACGTTTTCAACGTACACCCAAACCTCCGCGGACTCACACAGTTGAAATTTGTTCCCCAAGACACCACCGAACTTCAAAAAAACTGCGACCTCGTATTCACCGCAACCCCCCACGGAGGGTCAGTAAACCTCGTTCCCAAACTCCTAGACGCTGGGTTAAAAGTCATTGACATGAGCGCAGACTTCCGCCTCAAAAACCCCGATGATTACGACAAATGGTACGGTTGGAAACACGCCAACCCGCAACTACTAAAAGAAGCAGCGTACGGCTTGCCCGAACTCCATCGGCAAGAGATAAAAGGCGCTAGTTTAGTGGCCTGTCCCGGTTGTATGGCAACAGCCGCAATTCTCCCCTTAGCTCCAGTGATAAAGGCAGATCTTGTCGAAAAGAATAGGATAGTTGTGGATGTAAAAATCGGTTCTTCGGGGGCAGGCAGTAAACCGACCATTGCTTCGCATCATCCTGAACGGTTTGGCGGAGTGAGACCCTACAAGGTGGCAGGGCACAGACATCTCGCGGAAATAGAACAGGAACTCAACAACCTAACAAGTGAGCCAGTGACAGTTTCGTTCACTCCGCATGCAGTCAACATGGTCAGAGGCATACTCTCAACCATTCACGTTTTCCCCAAAAACCCGTTAACAAACAAGGACATCTGGAAGACGCTCCGTTCGCAGTACGAAGGCGAACCCTTCATACGTTTCGTTAAGTATCAGAAGGGGCCGTATCAACTTCCAGACCCAAAGGTTACCATTGGAACCAACTTCTGTGACATAGGCTTCGAGCTGGACCCCCACGCAAGTAGACTCATACTTTTCTCGGCGATAGACAACATTGTTAAAGGAGCGTCAGGTCAAGGCGTCCAATGCCTAAACATAATGATGGACATAGACGAGAGCACAGGCCTTAAAAGCACTGGGTTCCATCCGATGTGATCAATTATGCTGTTCGTAGTGAAAATGGGCGGAAGCATACTCAAAGAGGGCGCTTCTTCAGAGCTTGTCTCCGACCTGAAGGGGCTGCTTAAAGAGAATAAAGTTGTTTTTGTCCACGGCGGAGGAGCCGAAGTCACCGAAATCGCCGCTAAGCTAGGCAAGGAACAGAAATTCATCGTTTCGCCTCAAGGCTTCAGAAGCCGCTACACCGACAAGGAAACTATAGAAGTTTTCACTATGGTCATGGCAGGGAAAATCAACAAACAAATAGTCTTGGCGCTGCAAAGCCAAGGCATACCCGCTGTGGGATTGACGGGCTTGGACGGCATGCTCTTGAAGGCGGAGCGAAAAAAGAGACTAATAGCGGTTGACGAAAGAGGAAGAAAAAAGGTGATTGACGGCGGCTACACAGGAAAGATAATCGAGGTAAACGCGAATTTACTTCAGTTTCTTCTTGATAGAGGCTACGTGCCCATTGTAACCCCGATAGCGGTAAGCGAAGAGTTTGAACCGCTAAACGTGGATGGCGATAGAACAGCCGCCGTCGTTGCTGGCGCCCTCAAAGCAGACCGCTTAGTCTTACTGACAGATGTGGAAGGTTTAGTCCTAAAAGGCAAGCCAATTCAAAAAATAAATGCTACCGAAGTTAAGGAAGTTCTCTCCAGCATCGGGCAGGGCATGAGCACCAAAGTGCACGCGGCTTTGGAAGCGCTAAATCAGGGCGTCAATGAAGTCTTAATCACATCGGGCATTGGGAAACTGCCCATCTCTTCCGCGTTGAAACATGAGTGCGGTACCGTGATTAGCCGTGAATGAAAAAGAGATAATTGACATCGAAAACAAACTGATGGCGAACGTTTTCTCCAAAAAACCCGTAGTGCTAACAAGAGGCAAAGGCGCGCTCGTCTGGGATATAAACGGCAAAGAATACGTGGACTGCACAGGCAGCTACGGCGTAGCGTTATTAGGGCACTCCCACCCAAAAGTAGTAGAAGCGGTACACAAACAGGCGGAAAAGCTGATTTCTTGCCACGCTGGCTTCTACAACGACAAAAGAACTGAACTTCTACAGAAAATCGTCCAAATAACGCCGAAGGGCTTAGACAAGGCTTTCCTTTCAAACAGCGGCGCCGAGGCTGTTGAATGCGCCATAAAATTAGCTCGAAAATTCACGGGCAAGCCTGAAATCATCGCCATGATGGGCGGCTTTCACGGAAAAACCATGGGAGCGCTATCTGCGACTTGGGACAAAAAGTACCGTGAACCCTTCCAGCCCTTGGTTCCAGAGTTTAAGCACGTTCCTCCTGACAATCTCGAAAAGGTACGAGAAGCCATAACAGACAAAACCGCCGCCATTCTCGTCGAACCAATCCGCGGCGAAGGTGGAGTGCGAATTCCACCAGACGGTTTCCTTCAAGGCCTCAGAGAAATCTGCGATGAGAAAAACGTCCTCTTAATCTTGGACGAAGTTCAAACGAGCTTCGGACGAACGGGCAAACTTTTCGCGTGCGAACATTGGGGCGTCACTCCTGACGTAATGTGCTTGGCTAAGCCGTTTGCAGGCGGCTTACCCATCGGCATAACCGTAGCCAAAGAGAACATCATGTCTTCTCTAAAGGTCGGCGAGCACTCAAGCACTTTCAGCGGGAGCCCTCTGGTTTGCGCTGCTGCGTGCGCCGCGATTGACGTACTTATAGAGGAAAAACTTGCAGAAAGAGCGGCGACTCTGGGCGGATACTTCAAGGCGAAACTGGAAGAACTGCAAAATAAGTATAAAATCGTGAAAGAAGTCCGTGGCTTAGGCTTAATGATAGGCGTAGAACTCAGATACGATGTTCTCAACATAATACTTAAAGCCATGGACAGGGGCGTGCTCATCTTGGACGCGGGAAGAAATATTCTGCGTTTTCTACCGCCCTTAGTAATCGAGAAAGAGCAAATTGATAAAGCCATTTCTGTCCTTGATACAGTTATAGGAGAAGAAGAAAATGAGCGATCAAGCGGTGCGTCTACTAACTAACTTGTTGGGCATTTACAGCCCCTCAGGCAAAGAAGAACCCATATCCGACTTTATCGTCGAAGAAATGAAAAAGTTAGGTTTCCGCGTAAAAAAAGACGCTATCGGAAACGTCATTGGAGAAATAGGACAAGGCGAACCAACAATCCTCTTGTGCGGGCATATGGACACCGTTGCTGGGTATCTTCCATTGCGGGTTGAAAAAGACAAGATATACGCCCGAGGCGCGGTAGACGCAAAAGGTCCGCTGGCAGCGATGGTGATGGCGGCAGCTGCAGTTGCCCAAGAACCAACATTTCAAGCCAAAATTGTAATTGCCAGCGTTGTCGAAGAAGAAGCCACCAGCAGAGGCGTCAAGCATCTGATAAGCGACGGCATTTCAGCTGATTACGCCATATTCGGAGAACCCAGCGGAGTTGGAAACATAACCATCGGCTATAAGGGGAACCTACACATTAAGATAACATGCAAAACGGAGACTGGGCACTCCTCTACGCCATGGCTTTACGATAACGCTCTTGAGAAAGCGTTTGAACTTGGGCAACAAATCAAAAACTCCCTTCCACCGCTGGACACGCAAAAGAGCCCTTTCTACGCAGTAACTGCTTGTCTGACCAAAGTGAGTGGCGGAAAAGCGAACTCTGTAATTCCTTTCGAAAGCGAAATACACATTGACCTTCGGGTTCCTCCCCAATTCACTTCCACCCAAGTTTTCAACGACACAAAAAAAGTTATCGAACAATACGAGGCTTCCAACCCGAAAGTCAAGGTAAAAGTGTCAATCGAAGATTCAAACGAGCCCTTCGAAGTGGACAAAAGATCACCTCTCGTGAAAGCGTTGTCTTCTTCGATTAGAAAAGTGCTGAATAAACCTGCGACGCTTTTGAGAAAGACTGGAACAGGCGACATGAACATCCTCGGCCGAGCCTTAAACGTGCCCATAGTCACTTATGGACCTGGCGACTCGCATTTGGATCACACAAAAGACGAACACATTCTCATAAGCGAGTATTTGGATGGCATTCAGGTCTACAAGGAGACTATTCTGAAACTAATCGAGCTGCATGAGAAAGCGGGAAATCAAAAGCCGCCACTGTCGCCATCGTGAAGCTATCGTGTTGCTTTGTCCAGTTTGAATTCTTCGTGAATTGCTTGAACTGCCGCTTCTCCGTCTTTCTCCTTAACCACAAACGAAACGTTCAGTTCCGAAGACCCTTGGGCGATCATGCGGATGTTTATTCCCTTGCGGGCGACGGCTGTGAATATTCTTGACGCTACTCCCAACGTGCCTTTCATGTTTGCGCCCATGACGGCGATAACGCACACATCGTCCTCAGCAGTTACCTCGCTGATTAAGCCTCTGCCTAAGAGCGCTATTTCCAACGTGCTAAGCGCCCTTCCCACAAGGCTTCTTCGGATTATTAATGAAATGTTTGCTTCGGAAACTGCCGTTGAAATCATCATGATGTTAATGTTATTTTTCCCCAACACATCGAAGATTTTCGCGTAGCTTCCAGGCGCACCAACCATTCCTGCTCCACTAACGTTAACCATGGCCACATCTTTGATCAACGCTACCGCTTTCACAACATCTGTTGACTTAGCTTCTTGTCCATCTGCTATTAGTGTTCCAGGGTTTTCAGGGTTGAAGACGTTTCTTATTCTCACAGGAATGTGCTCTTTGATCACGGGTTCTAAGGCGCTAGGATGCATGGTTTTAGCTCCAAAAATAGCCATTTCAGCGGCTTCCCCATAAGAGAGTTCAGGCAGCATTTTCGCTGATAGAACAATCTTCGGGTCTGCAGTCATTATTCCATCCACGTTGGTCCATATCCAGACTTCGTCCGCAGCCAAGGCAACGCCTATGAGGGTGGCTGTATAATCTGATCCCCCACGACCTAAGGTTGTTATGACACCGTCTTGAGTTGCGGCTATGTATCCTGCCACAACTGGTATAATACTTCTTTCAAGTAACGGCTCAATCTTTTCCTTTAATTGATGTGTGGTCACGTTCATTAGCGGGTTGGCTTCTCCGAAGTTCGAGTCTGTTACAATACCCGCTTCTTTCCCAGTGAAATATTGCGTTTCAAGCTTAAGGTCTCGCAGGGCGCCCCAAACTATAGGCGCGGACAATCGTTCTCCAAAGGACAAAACGTAATCTTTCGATTTCGAAGTAAGCTCACCAACATAGCATATTCCAGTGAGAACTTTCTCAAGCTCATCAACTGTCGTTTTAATGATTTGTTCTATTTCTTTTTGTATGCGTTTATTCTCTATTGCTTTCGTAACCGTTGCCAAGTGTTTTTCAACCAGTTTTTTCTTGAACTCTTGGATTTGCTTTTCATTCCCTTTTTTTGCCTGCTCCGCTTCTTCAATAAGCTGGTTGGTAATGCCTGCCAAAGCTGAAACTACAACGACAACCCTGTAGCCCTGTTTTACGCTGTCCGCTACTATATTGGCTACATGGCGGATGTTTTCGCCTGTAGCGACGGAAGTTCCTCCAAACTTCATCACTATTTTCTTCATGCTTTTCACACTTCACGATGCGTTATGTGAGCATTTTGCTTGCCAGATTATGTCTTATGTCTAATAAGTCTCTTAAAACTGCGCTGGCGGTTTCCATTCCGCCTGCCCCTCGGCCGATAATGGTTTCTTCTCCAGCGAACTCTGACACGAAGGTTACGGCGTTTAGGACACCGCTGACGCATAATGGGTTGTGCTTTGATATTTCCGTAGGCGCGACTTTGGCGCTGTCGTCTATTGAACCTATGAGCTTGATAGTGTTTCCTCTCTTGGCGGCTTCCTCAAGCGCTTGTAATGTTACGTCGCGTATTCCCTTCACTTTTATGTCTTTCAAAGTTAATTTCTTGTTCATTATCCAGTTTGCCATTATCACCACTTTACAAGCGGGGTCTATTCCATCCACATCCATCGAGGGATCAGTTTCAGCGTACCCGAGTTTTTGGGTACTATCTAAAGCTTGCTGGAAAGTTATGCGTTTTTCCGCCATTTCCGTGAGAATGTAATTAGTGGTGCCGTTTAAGATCCCTCGTATAGCAACTATCTTATCCCCTGCTAGACACTTCTTTGCCAACTCCAAAACGGGGGTTCCTCCGCCTACGGTGCCGCTGAACCGCAAGTACACCTTGTTATAGTCAGCCAGTTCCATTAACGCGGGAAGCGCCAACGCCAATGGACCTTTGTTGGTGGTTACAACGTGTTTACCAGTTTTGAAGGCAGTTTTGATATGCGATAAGCCGGGTTCGCCGTTCTTTACGTTTGTTGAAGTGGCTTCAATCATAACTTCAGCTTCTACAGACTCTATAGCAGCCAACGGCGACATTTGTGCATGACCGAATTCACGGTCAGCTGCCACCGTTCCATTGCGCTTCTTAAGTGCCAACATTTTCTCCAAGTTTAAGCCCTTCGGGTTTATGGCTGCGCCACCTCTGTCGACGATGGCGACTATTTTCGGGTTGAAACCGTACTCTTTGAGGTTTTCTAAGCGCCTCCGCAAAAGAATATTTGTCAGGCCCTGTCCGACAACGCCGTAGCCAATCAGAATAATCCTCATGATGATCCACCAGAAACAGTCATTACCATAGAAACCTTAAGCCCCAGAACACGTTCAATGGTTTCAATTTCAGCATCCACCTCAACGGGCTTTTCACTCATCTTGACTGCAACATCTGGATCCTTAAGCCCGTGACCAGTTGTAACACACACCACACGCTCGTCTTTATCAATTTCTCCGTTTTCTATAAGCTTCTTTAACCCCGCGATTGACGACGCGCTTGCAGGCTCCACAAAGAGACCTTCTACTTGAGCTAGCAGCTTCTGGGCATCCAAAATCTCCGCATCAGTCACGGTCTCAGCCGTCCCATGCGACTCTCGAATCGCGTTCAGAGCTTTTTTCCAACTTACAGGCGCTCCGATTCTTATGGCGGTCGCGACGGTTTCAGGCTTGGCAACAGGTACAATTGTGTCGCTTCCATTTTTTATTGCCCGCGCTATCGGGGCTGCTCCAGCCGCTTGTATTCCAGTCATCTTCGGAAGCGTTTTTACGAGACCGAGCTCATGAAACTCCCTGAAGCCTTTCCATATGGCACTTATATTCCCAGCGTTTCCCACAGGCACCACAACCCTGTCTGGCGCTTCTTGATTCAGCTGGTCGCATATTTCGTAGCCTAAGGATTTCTGTCCTTCAATTCTGAAAGGGTTTATGGAGTTAAGAAGATAGATGTTTCTGTGTTTTTCCGAAAGCTTCAGCACAACATCCAAGGCTTGATCAAAGTTGCCGCGCACCTGAATTACCTTAGCGCCGTAGATCATGGCTTGCGCCAGCTTCCCATACGCAATTTTGCCCGAAGGTATCAGCACGGCGCACTGCAACCCCGCCTTCGCGGCGAAAGCAGCCAAAGAAGCAGAAGTGTTACCTGTGGACGCACAGATAACGGATCTAACTCCGAGCTCCACAGCTTTCGTAACGCCAACCGTCATACCCCTATCCTTGAAAGATCCAGTGGGGTTTTCCCCTTCATTTTTCACGTAAAGCCGCCTAATTCCCAAATGTTTCCCCAAGCGCTGGCATGGATGAAGACCTGTGCCCCCTTCGTTTAAAGAGACTATTTTTGAAAAATCGCTGATGGGCATGAAGTCTCGGTATCGCCACACCGAAAGAGGAGCATTTCGCCATTCGCTTTCTCTAAGCGCTCCAGTCAGTTCACCGTGATCGTATTTTATTTCAAGCAGGTCTCCGCATTTCTTGCAGAAGTACACAATTTCATTTATACCATATTTGCTTCCACAGTTAATACATTCTTGATACGTCATCATTCCAGCTCCAGTAGGCGAACACCTTTGCCGGGTCGCGTGGCAAAGGCAGTTGCTTTAAGACCAGCAGATTCGAACCCTTCTTTCATTAAACTTGCGACCTTGTGCGCGTTGGCTTTCTTCTTGTTAACTATGGCTATCATGGCGGGTCCAGCACCGCTAACCGCCACTCCACACGCACCAGCTTTCAACGCGTTTTCTTTAACCTGTTCATAGCCAGGAATTAAGAAAGCTCTCGCAGGTTCCGCAACCGCGTCCGACATGGATTCGCCTATTAGGTCCACGTCACCTGTGGCAAAGCCGCTAGCCATGGCTGCAGCCTTACCAACATTGTGGACAAGCTTGTCAATTGGAACCAGCTTGGACACTACTGAACGGGCCTTTTTAGTTTTGTTGGACGGGGTTGTCATATGAGGGAAAGCCACGCACACTTCCATTTCTGGCGGAGATTTCAGATTAACTATCTCCAAAGGGTTATAAGACTTAATGATTACGAAATCGCCACATATAGCGGCTGAAACGTTATCCGCATGTTCGGAACCAGCAGAAGCAACTTCACCCTTTGCCGCTAGCCGAATTAACTGTTTGTTATCCAGCTTGAGATCGAACATTCGATTCAAACCGTAAGCCACGGCTGCCGCTGAGGCTGCGCTGCTACCCAAACCCATGCCGGGCAAGATGCCCTTTTCAATTTTTATCAAAACACCTGCTTTTAAGGAAAATTCTTTTAACATTTGATTTGCAACAATGCCAGCGGCGTTTTTTTCAGGCGCTGTGGGGATAGTTGCCGCTGAGAGCCCTGTAACTTCTATTTTAACGCTTTTGGAAGTGGGAATTATCGTAACTTTGTCGCTGGGCTGTTCTAAGGCTAGGCCGAAAACGTCGAAGCCTGGGCCTAGATTAGCAGTTGTTGCGGGTGCCTTGAGGGTTACTTGGCTGAGCGACATAATTTCATCTCTAAACTTCAGAGACTATCAAGCTGCAATTATTATTAATATTGTTGTTTTTTCGCGAGCGCAGGTGTAAACAAGCCATTTTAAGTACGGCGTTCTCCTCAGGATTGCTTAACCGCATATCAACCCACCATGTTGGATAGAACTTCGTAAGCCTTGAGGCTGTCCTTTTTCTCCACCACAATTATTGTTTCAGTCCAGCAAGAGATGAACTCTATGATGTTTACGTTCTGCTCTGCCAGCAGTGTCGTTAGGAAGGCGACTACTCCCGGTGTCGCTTCTAGTTCTTCTGGAGAATGCATAACTATCATTGTACAATTATCATGTTTGACTAGTGCGTTAATTCTTTCAGGCATATCGCCTCTGTCTAGAAGGTAAACGAATTTGCCTAGCAAGTCCACTTTCATTCCGCTTTTTGTGTTTATTTCTTTGCTTGTGATCATAACGGATTTCCTGTCATAAACCGCTATTCCACTTCGTTTTAGAATTTGCAGGACTTTTTCTTCTCTTTTTTGCTTGTGCTTTTGCAGTTCTTCTGAAAATCTTCTCAAAGCAGCTTTTACAGCGCTCGTGTTGTCCGTTTTTAGCTCCTTCTGAATCTGTCGGGACAGTTCGCTGAGGTTAACTATTCCTTTTTCCAACGCTTCCAGCAGGTATGGCTTGTTTCGCAAGTGACTTCTTACGTTTCGAGCTATTGTCATGATACATAGATGTATCAAATGGGACATTTAAAGCTTATCGTGTTACAAAAAAGTCGCAACGTTTAAAAATATCGCCCGTGAGGTAAGGGGAATAAATCTACTTCAAAAACGGGGGAGCAAAAAATAACAGAAAAAATCGTGCTAGCATACTCCGGTGGACTAGACACATCAGTGCTGATCAAGTGGCTTCAAGAAAAATACAACGCAGAAATAATAACTGTAACCGTCAACGTCGGCCAACAAGAAAACCTAAAAGCGGTCGAAGAAAAAGCGAAAAACCTCGGCGCCTTGAAACACTACTCTATCGACGCCAAAGCCGAATTTGCCACGGACTACATTTTCCCAGCCATAAAAGCCAACGCCCTCTACGAAGGAAAATACCCTATAAGCACAAGCCTGTCTCGCCCGCTTATTGTCGCAAAAATGGTTGAAATTGCAGAAAAAGAGAATGCGACAAGCCTCGCTCACGGCTGCACAGGCAAAGGTAACGACCAAGTGCGCTTTGATGTGACAATTGGCTCGTTGGCGCCAGACCTTAAGATAATCGCGCCAGTTAGAGAATGGAACATGACAAGAGACGAAGAAATCGCGTACGCAAAGGCGAAAGGCATTCCAGTTTCCACCGCAGCGAAGAAATACAGTATTGACCAAAGCATCTGGGGAAGATCGATTGAATGCGGAGTTTTGGAAGACGCCGATCAAGAACCCCCAGAAGACGCTTTTGAATGGACCGTTTCACCTGAAAAAGCGCCGAACACACCTGAATACGTAACCATAAAATTTGAAGCAGGAGTTCCAGTTGCCCTAAACAAAGAAAACCTGGCTCCTCTTGCACTTATTGAAACATTGAATAAGACAGCAGGAAAACATGGTGTTGGCCGCATAGACCACATAGAAGATCGCTTAGTGGGCATTAAATCCAGAGAAGTTTATGAATGCCCAGCCGCAACAGTCCTCTTGGAAGCTCATAAAGACTTGGAAAAAATGGTCTTGACACGGCACGAGGTCTTGTTTAAGCAGCAAATCGACTCCCAATGGACCTTTTTGGCGTATACAGGTCTATGGATGGACCCTCTAAAGGAAGACTTGGAAGCTTTCATAAACAAAACTCAGGAAAACGTGCAGGGCGAAGTGCGAGTGAAGCTTTACAAAGGAGGACTTCAGGTTGTCGGACGCTCATCACCAATGTCACTTTACGATCAGAACTTGGTGAACTACAACATCAAAACTGGCTTTAACCAGTCATACTCTAAAGGCTTCATAGAACTGT